>DATJJB010000291.1:0-8682 GCA_035492655.1 Kutzneria sp.
GCGTACGCCCCGTTGACCACGCCGGCGTTGAGCTGGCTGAAGAAGGTGTCCAGCCGGCTGGACACGGTCGCGTTGCCGCCCATCTTGGCCACCAGCGCGGCGACGTTCTGCGGCACCATCCAGCTGTACTGGGTGCCGGTGCCCTCCACGTACTGGTCGTTGTTGTCGGAGTTGAGGTTGTAGTCGGTGGCGAACAGCCCGTTCTGGTAGCGCGGCGTGATCGACCTGGTGGCCGGGCTGAACAGGTTCTGCCAGTTCTGGGCCCGCTGCATGAAGGCGTTGTAGTCGGCGGTGTCGCCGAGCCGGCCGGCCAGCTGGGCGATGCCGAAGTCGTCGATGGCGTACTCCAGGGTGGTGGCCCCCGGACCCCACACGTTGCTGGTGCCGCGCGGGATGTAGCCGGTGCCGGCGTACTCGTACAGGCCGCCGCGGATGGTCCTGGTCGCCGGCAGCGACTGGGTGGAGACCATGCTGGACAGCGCGCCGGCGGCGTCGAAGCCGGTGCCGCCGAAGGAGTAGATGCTGGACACGACCGACTGCAGCGAGTCGCCGTTCATGATGTTCGTGGCCACGTTGGCGTACGGCCAGTTGTACCAACTGCCGGCCTGGTTGGCGTCGTTGACCAGCGACTGGGCCAGGTCGGAGCCGACGCTCGGGAACAGCAGCGTGATCAGCTGCACCTCGGAGCGGTAGACGTCCCAGCCGGAGAAGTTGGCGTACTGGTGGTGCCCGGCGGCGACGGTGTGGAGCTGGCCGTCCATGCCGGGGTACTCGCCGTTGCTGTCGTCGAAGACGTTGGGGTGCAACAGGGAGTGGTAGAGCGCCGTGTAGAACACGCTCTGCTGGGTCGCCGAGCCGCCGGTGGTGCTGATCGCGCCCAGCTTGGCCGCCCAGGTGCTGGCGGCGTTGGCCGCCACGGTGTCGAAACTCGCCGACGGGTTCTCCGCGGTCACGTTGGCGGCGGCGTTGGCCGTGCGCACATAGGACAGTCCAACCCGGACGGTGACGGTGGAACCGGCCGGGAAGGTCAGGTAGGTGCCGGTGTTCGTGCCGGACACCGAGGTGCCGCGGGCGGTGACGGTGCCGCCGTTCCAGGTGCCGTAGTTGCTGACGGCCTGGTCGAACCTGGCCGAGAAGTACACGGTGTAGCTGCCGCCGCCACAGGTCCCGGTGCTGCGGGCCGAGCCCGTGACGGTGTTGCCGCTGATCGACACCGAGGAGGCGCTCACGCCGTTGGCCGAGCCGCCGGCGTTGATCAGCACGGTGGACGACGCCCCGGCCGGGAAGGTGAAGCGGGCCATGCCGGTGCGGGTCGTCGCGGTCAGGTCGACCTTGGCCCCGTTGGCCAGGGTCACGCCGTAGCGGCCGGGGCCGGCCGTCTCGGTGCTGTGGCTGAAGCCGACGCGGTAGGCGGCGGCGTTGGTCGCGGGGGAGGAGGGCAGCGCGCCGTTGCTGTTGAGGCTGCCGGTGTAGGGCATGAACGGCAGGTCGTGGAAGCCGAACGAGCCCTCGCAGCCGGTGCCGTCGAGGTGGGTGAGGCTGAAGCCGCGGATCTGGTTGGCCGGGTACTCGTAGCCGCCCCAGTTGTCCGCGCCGGCGGCGGTGTTGTAGGTGTCCGGGCTGAACTGGACCATGCCGAACGGCGTGGTCGCGCCGGGGAAGGTGTTGCCGTAGCCCTTGCCGAAGGGCGGGTAGCTGGCGTCGGGGTTGTTCTGGGTGCCGATGAACGGGTTCACCGACCCGACCGGGTCGGCGGCCGCCGGGAACGGCGCCGCGACCAGCACCGACAGGGCCATCAGGACCGAAACGACGAGAGCAGGGGGTCTCATCCGTTACCGCCTTCGCTGACATCGATGTCACCACGCGTGGGCGGGACGGTACGGCCCCATGATTGGTCTAAACAAGATACGGACGGTGGTTCTGTCCATGAATACTGCGGAGATGGACAACGGCGCCGAGGCCGCGGCCCGGTCGATCGCCGCCGGGTTGGGCCTGGCCGTCGACCGGACGATCGTGTTGCAGGACTCCAACAAGCTCACGCTGCGCCTGCTGCCCTGCGACGTGCTGGCCCGAATCGCGCCGGCGACCGACCAGGTCGCCCAGTTCGAGATCGACCTCGCTGTCCAGCTACACGACTTCCCGGTGGCGGCGCTCGAGTCGCCGCACGTCCACGAGCGCGACGGTTTCGTGGTCACGCTGTGGACCTACTACGAATCTCGCGGGGCCGTCTCGCCGGCCGACTACGCCGAGACGTTGGCCCGACTGCATGCCGGCATGCGCGAGATCGATCTCCCCACGCCGCACTTCACGGACCGGGTCGACGCCGCCCAACGACTCCTGGCCGACCGCGACCGCACCCCGGAGCTCCCCGACGACGACCGCCGGCTGCTGGTCGACACGCTGCGGCACGAGATCAGCGGTGGGAAGGAGCAGGTGCTGCACGGCGAACCGCACCCGGGCAATCTGCTGAACACCGCTCGCGGGCCGTTGTTCATCGATCTGGAGACCTGCTGCCGCGGACCGATCGAGTTCGACCTCGCCCACGCGCCCGAGGACGTCGCCGACCACTATCCGGACGTCGATCACGACCTGCTCAAGGCCTGTCGACGGCTGGTGCTGGCGATGATCACCACGTGGCGTTGGGACCGCGACGACCAACTCCCCGATGGGCGGCAGTTGGCCGAGCAGTGGCTGAGCGAGCTCCGGTCCTGACACCCACTCTCGTGCCGACGGGTTAACGCAACGCGCAGGACCGACGACTGTGTCCAACAGGTGCGGAGCCGGGGTCTCGTCGATACGGCTCGACGGTTGGGGCCGTGGCCGACCTGGGTTTCGACGAGACCTTCTGTCGGCTGTGGGTGCTCTACTTCGCCTGCTTCGAGGCCGGATTCCGCGCCCGGTACTGCGATGTGTGGCAGGTCGGCATCCGAAGGAATCCGTAGCGTCACCGTGACAAATCCAGCCGGTACGTCTCGCCGACCACGTCGACGCCGAACCGCCGTTCCGACTGTTCGCCGACGAGCGCGAAGCCCCGCCGCAGGTACACCTGGCGCGCCGCCTCCTGCCAGTTCGTCGTCCACAGCCGGAGTCGCCGAAAGCCCTGCGCCCGGGCGTGCTCCACGCACGTGTCGACCAGCCGGCCGCCGATGCCGTGGCCGCGTCCGTCCGGGTGCACGAGCAGGATCCGCAGCACCGCCTCGCCGTCATCGCCGGCCATGCAGGACACGCAGCCGACCCGCTGCCCGTCCAGCTCCGCGATCCACACCACGTCGCGAACCGGGTCGAGCTCGCTCACGATGCCGGCCACCAGCCGTTCGAAGCTGGCGTCCCACCCCAGCTCGCGGGCGTAGAGCTCGCCGTGCGCCTGCACGATCCAGCCCAGATCGCCCGGTCGGTCCGCGGTCCTGATCACGACACCCATGCCGAACCTCCACTGAAACGAGTGTTTCAGTAGGATAGCGGTCATGTCCGACCGCCGCGACGACCTCCTGCGCCAGGCCTACGCCTACGCCCTGGAACACGGCCTCGCCGACCTGTCCCTGCGCCCGCTGGCCGCCGCCGTCGGCTCCAGCCCCCGCGTGCTGCTGTTCCTGTTCGGCAGCAAGGACGGCCTGGTCCGCGAGCTGCTGGCCCGCGCCCGCGCCGACCAGCTGGAACTGCTCGCCCGCACCAGCGGCCGCAGCCTGCCCGAGGTCGCCACCGCTGTCTGGTCCTGGCTGGCCGCGCCCGAGCACCGCGCGCTGCTCACCCTCTGGCTGGAGGGCTACGGCCGCTCCCTGGTCGCACCGGACGGCCCGTGGGCCGAGTTCGCCCGGACCACCGTCGACGACTGGCTCAAGGTCCTGGCCGACGCCCAGCCCGATCCCGCCACGCCCGCCGCCGAGGCCCAGCGCACCCTCGTGCTGGCCGTCCTGCGCGGCGCGCTGCTCGATCTGCTCGCCACCGGCGACGTCGAACGGACCACCGCCGCGGTCCGGACGATCATGGCCGAATATGGCCAGACCTGAGCCGCCGACCCGGCGATGCTGGTTGGCGTGAATCCGCTTCGTGAACTGCCGAATCCCTTGGTGCTGCCCAATGCCTGGGACCCGCCGTCGGCCGCCGCGATCCAGGCCGCCGGGGCGCGGGCGATCGCCACCACCAGCGGCGGTGTCGCCTGGTCGCGGGGCGTGCCCGATGCCGGCGGCCTGACGCGCACGCTGGCCCTGGAGGCGCTGCGCCGGATCGTGCGGGCCGTGACGGTGCCGGTGACCGCCGACATCGAGGGCGGTTACGGCGACACGCCTGAGGAAGTCGCCTGGACGGTCGCCGAGGTGGCGTCGATCGGCGCGCTGGGCGTCAACATCGAGGACAGCGCCGCCGGCCAGCTGCTTGACGTCTCGGCGCAGGCTGATCGTCTGGCTGCCGCGCGGCAGGCCGGCGATCTGGTGATCAACGCCCGTACCGACACGTTCCTGATGGGGTCGGGCGACGTCGACGAGACCTTGGTCCGCGCGGAGCGCTACGCCGCTGCCGGGGCCGACGTGCTGTTCGTGCCCGGTGTGGTCGACCCGGCGGTGATCAAGGTCCTGGTCGACGGACCGTTGCCGCTCAACGTGATGGTCCATCCCGGCGCGCCGTCGGTCGCCGAACTCGCGGCGTTGGGCGTGGCCCGGATCAGCGTCGGCACGGGAATCGCCCAGGCCGCCTACGGCTTGGCCGCCGCCGCGGCGCGTGAGGTGCTGACCGCCGGCACCTACGAGTCGATGGCCGACGGGCTGTCCTACGGCGAGCTCAACGACCTGGTAGGCCGAGCCGCCGACTGATCCGACCAGCGGCCGGCTCCGCGACACCCACCGCGATCAACGCGGCGCGCAGGTCCGCGGCCGGTTCGGTCCCGTCCAGGCGGAGCCGGCCGGCCAGGACTGCCCGGGCCACCTCGCCGACGATCCCCGGCTCGCCGGCCAGCGGCTCGGCAGCGGGAAAGGCATGGGAGAGCCCGAAATCGAGGCCGGCGATCGGCGTGCCGTGCCGGCGGACCAGTGCGGCCACGTCGTCGGCGACGGCGTTGACGACGATCTCCAGCGGGGCCCAGGCGCCGGGCTCGCCCCGGCCGATGCCGGCCAGCCGCGCGGCCCGCTCGACGACGTGGATCACGCCTTCCCAGTGCGGCAGATGGGCCCGCAGCAGCAGGTGGTCCACGCCGCCGGGTTCGATCTCCAACAGCCCGGGGTCGCCGTCCAAGGTGATCGTCCGCCGGTAGACGCCGTCCACAATGGACTCGACGCCGGGCACGGCGGCGGCGCTCAGCACGGCGAGAGCCGCGTTCCATTCGTAGGAAGGACCGAACGGCATCCGCAGCACCAGCCCACCGTCGGCGGCGAGGCGATCGGCCTTGCGGCGGCGGGCCCGCAGGTCGCTGGGCGCGGCCCGGAACACCTCGCGCATGGCCCGGTTGAACTGCCGCAGGCTGCCGAACCCGGAGGCGAACGCCACCTCGGCGATGCCGAGATCGGTGTCGTCGAGCAGGCGCCGGGCGAAGTGCGCACGCCGCGACCGGGCGAAGCCGTCGGGAGTGACGCCCAGGTGATCGGCGAACAGCCGACGCAGGTGTCGGGCCGAGATGCCCAGCCGGGCCCCGACCGCTTCCTCGGTGGCGCCGTCGAGGGTCCCGTCGATGATCAGCCGCACCGCCCGGCACACCAACTCCGGAGGGTCGTCGGGCACGGAACCCGCCACCCGGTACGGCCGGCAGCGCAGACAGGCCCGGTAGCCGGCGGCCTCGGCCGAGGCGGCCAGCTCGAACGTGCGGACGTTCTCCGCGAGGGGCTTGGCGCCGCAGCCCGGCCGACAGTAGATGCCGGTCGTGCGCACGGCGGAATACGTCGTCACGGACCAATGCTCAGCCGTGACCCGCGATGCGGGCTAGCGGTTTTCAGTCTTGCTCGTCCGCCATCCCGCGCCGGCGGTGGCCGCCGGAGAACAAGCCACCAGCAACACCGCGACCAACAGCAGCAGCACCTTCATGCCGGCAGGACGTAGCCCCATGATGGGTTGGTTGCCCGATTCGACACACTCGACGGGTGACCGAGAGCCTGCTTCTCACTCAGCCCGTGTCCGCACCCGGAGTGCTGCTGCTCGGCGGGTCCGAGGGCGGCCTGCACGAGCGTGACGCGCGGGCGCTGCATGCCGAGGGCTACAACGTGTTGGCACTGGCCTACTTCGGCGCGCCGACGCTGCCACCGGGGCTGGTCGACATCCCGCTGGAGTACTTCTTCGCGGCGGTGGACAAGATCGCCTCCTTCGCCACGGGCAAGATCGGCATCGTCGGCGGTTCCCGTGGCGGTGAGGCGGCGCTGCTGGTCGGCGCGCACGACGATCGGGTGGGGGCGGTGGTCAGTGTCGCCGGCGGTGGCCTGGTCACGCAGGGCATCGACTATCGCCAAGGCACGCTGCTCGACATCCTCGGCACGCCGACGGCGTCGTGGACACTGCGCCGCAAGCCGTTGGACTACCTGCCCTACGAGATCCGGGACGAGCTGCGCGAGCAGATCGCCAACGACGAGCCGGTGCGGCTGCGGCTGGCGTTCCCGGACGTGCCGGCCGATGTGGACCGGTACCGGATCCCGGTGGGGCGGATCGGCGGGCCGGTGCTGATGCTGTGCGGCGAGGACGACCAGACCTGGCCGACCGTCGAGTACAGCCGGGCCGCCGCGGCCGACAACGTGGAGCTGCGGATCTACCAGGGCGCCGGCCATCCGCTCAACGGTCCGCCCGGGCAGCCCTACACCGACACGCTGGCCGACGGGCCGGGTGTGCGGTTCGAGCTGGGCGGCTCGCCGGAGGTCAACACCAAGGCCCGTGCCGCCGCGTGGGCCGCCACGCTGGAGTTCCTCCACGAGAACATCGGCATCACCCGATAGGGTCCGGCGCTGTGCGTTCCCACGACTACGGCCGCGACGTGCTGTCCGGGCCGAAGAAGCGCCGGCAGATTCCTGAGGTCGAGGCCGAGCCCGGCCTGGTCGTGGAGGACCCGGCGTCCGGGTTCTGCGGCGCGGTCGTCCGGTTCGAGTCGGGCAACCTGGTGCTGGAGGACCGGCACGGCCGGCACCGGCTGTTCCCGCTGACCCCGGCCGGCTTCCTGATCGACGGCCAGCCGGTGACGTTGGTCCGCCCCCAGCAGGCGCCCGAGCGGAAGATGTCGGCGTCGGGCTCGGTGAAGGTGGCGGGCCTGCGGGCCCGCACCGCCCGCGACAGCCGGATCTGGGTCGAGGGCCTGCACGACGCGACGCTGGTGGAGCGCGTGTGGGGCCATGACCTGCGGGTCGAGGGTGTGGTGGTGGAGCCGCTGGACGGCGTGGACGTGCTGCCGGAGCGGATCGAGGAGTTCGGCACGGGTCCGCAGCGGCGGCTGGGTGTGCTGGTGGACCACCTGGTCGAGGGCTCCAAGGAGTCGCGGCTGGTGTCGTCGATCCGTGACGAGCACGTGCTGGTCACCGGACATCCCTACGTCGACATCTGGCAGGCGGTGAAGCCGGCCTCGGTCGGCATCAGGGCATGGCCGACGATTCCGCGCGGCGTGCCGTGGAAGGAAGGCATCTGCGCGGCGCTCGGCTGGGGCGAGCCGACCGAGGGCTGGCGGCGGGTGCTGGCCGGCGTGCGTGGCTTCCGTGACCTGGAGACGCCGCTGCTGGGCGCGGTCGAGCGGCTGATCGACTTCGTCACGGAACCGGTGTAGGTCACGCCCGTGTCACGTGCGGAGTGGTCGCCCGATGGTGGCGGTCCGGTTCTGCCACGATGGAGGCATGGCCGCTCTGTTGTGGCTCCTGTTCGGTGTCGCGCTGGTGCTCGCCGAGGTGGTGTCCGGGGACTTCGTCCTCGTGATGCTCGGTGCGGCGGGGCTGGCGGCCGCGCTGGCCGATGTGATCGGCGGCAGCCTGCTGGTCGACGCGATCGTGTTCGCCGTGACGGCGGTGGTCGGCATCTTCGCGGTGCGGCCGATCCTGCGCAGCCGGCTGATGTCGGGTCATGAGCACCTGACGACCAATATTCAGGCGCTCAAGGGCGTGCAGGCCGAGGTGCTCGCCACGGTGGACGAGCACGGCGGCCGGGTGCGGATCAAGGGCGAGGTGTGGTCGGCTCGGGCGTTCGAGCCGACGCAGCGGTTGGAGCCGGGCCAACAGGTGATCGTCATGGACATCTCGGGAGCGACGGCAATCGTGTGGGCGGAGAACTGATGGAGGCAGCGACAGTGACCACGATCATCGTCGTGATCGTCATCATCCTGGTGGTGTTGACGATCGCGGTGAAGTCCGTGCTGATCATCCCGCAGGCGCAGGCGGCGGTGATCGAGCGGCTCGGCCGGTACCGGGCAACGGCCACGCCGGGACCGAAGCTGCTGATGCCGTTCCTCGACCGGGTGCGGGCCCGGATCGACCTGCGGGAGCAGGTGGTGTCCTTCCCGCCGCAGCCGGTGATCACCGAGGACAACCTGACGGTCTCCATCGACACCGTCGTGTACTTCCAGGTGACCGACCCGCGGGCGGCGGTCTACGAGATCTCCAACTACATCGTCGGCGTCGAGCAGCTGACCACCACCACGCTGCGCAACGTGGTCGGCGGCATGAGCCTCGAGCAGACGCTGACCTCCCGTGACTCGATCAACAACCAGCTGCGCGGGGTGCTGGACGAGGCGACCGGCCG
>DATJJB010000292.1:0-36436 GCA_035492655.1 Kutzneria sp.
CCTTCGCACGGAGAACGGGAGTTGACCACGATGAGCAGCTTCGAAGACGGGTTGTGGCAGAACCTGATGCAGCAGCACGGCCAGGAACTGGCCGCTGGCAACCGGATCCGGCCGCAGCAGCGGCGGCGACCACTGGTGGCGGCCGCCGCGCTCGCCGTGGTCGGAGCCGGTGCCGTCGGAGTCGCCACCGGCGTGTTCGGCGGCACGCCGGCGTACGCGGTGACCGAGCATCCGAACGGGACGGTCACGGTGTCGCTAAAGGAGATCGCGGCCGCCGACCAGACGAACGCGGAACTGCGGCGGCGTGGCATCCCGATCCGGGTCCTGCCCTACACGCCGGACTGCGCCAACACCAAGTCGTACACGGTGGACGAGTCCGCTCCCGAGACGGCCCGCGGCGACAGCAACGGGGCGACCGGGGTCACCCTCGACACGACGACGGTACCGCGCGGGGACTACGCCGTGATCACCGCGCTGTCGGACGAGCACGGCGAGATCGTCGTCATGATGTCCGGCGGCCGGCCGGCGAAGGGCGACGTGTCGTCGTGTCTGCACGGCGACATGGCCAGCCTCGGCCTCTACCGCGCGTCGACGCCACCGACCACGACACGGTGACGGGATCGGGCTGGCATGCCGCGCCGACATGCCAGCCCGATCGACCTGCGCCGGCTACGGCATCGTGGTTCGCCAGATGCCGCGGCCATGGGTCGCGACGTACAGCTGCCGGCCGTCCGGGCTCGGGGTGAGGTAGACGGCGGCGGACACCGGCAGGTTGGCGCCGAGGCGGGACCAGTGGCCGAGGCCGTCGACCCTGGGGTTGTCCACGAACACGCCGAGGTCGCTGGCCACGACGAGGGTGCCGTCGGGGGCGATCCGCAGCTGGTTGGCCGGGGCGTCGGGGAAGGCGTCGGAGGCGGTGTCGCCGCCGCTGACGTCGGTCCAGGTGGCGCCGCCGTTGGTGGTCTTCCAGATGTGCCCGTAGCCGGCGCCGGGGCCCTCGTTCCAGTGCCGGGAGAAGCCGGAGACCGTGGCGTAGACGGTCCCGCCGGTGGGGTCGGCGGGGTCGATGGTCACGCCGGAGACGTAGCGCACCGGGAAGGCCGCGGGCAGGCTGAGCTGGTGCCAGCTGCCGCCGTAGTTGGTCATGATGCCGCGGCCGAAGGCGGCGCCGGGGTTGCAGTCGCCGCACCAGGCGGCCCAGACCACGTGGTTGCGGCTGGCGATCGCGGTGATCGAGTGGCCGGCGCCGGAGTCGGCCAGTTTCTGCCAGTCGGCGCCGGACGTGCTCTGCCACGTCTTGGTGTCGGCGTAGGCGAATTCGCCGCCGGCCACCCAGTAGCCGGCGTCGGCCGAGTCGGCGGCGAACGGCGCGATGAACCGGGCGTTCGGGTCGTTCGGGCTGATGTCGGTGATGGCGGCCGGCGTGCCGTCGTCGTTGGCCGTGTAGCCGCAGTTGTTCGTCAGCGACATGGCCAGGTTGGTGTACTCGCCGACGGTCTGGCAGCCGTTGTCCGGGTTGACCAGCTGGTCCCCGCCGTCGCCGCCGAACGGCTCGGACATCTCGCCGCCGGGGTTCAGGTTCTCGGTGACGGGCGTGCTGGTGCCGGGATAGGTGTAGCCGTAGCTGGCACCGGTCGGAGTGGACAGTGCGACCCCGTTGTCCTGCAAGCCTCCCCACACCGCGACGCCGCCGGAGGGCAGCGTGCCGACGCCGACCGAGTAGAACTGCAGGGACCGCAAGGTGCCGCTGGCGTTGAGGTTGCGCCAGCCGACGCTCTGGCCGGTCGGTCGGGCGTACGCGCCGCCGTCGTTGCCGACGTAGACCTCGGGGGCGCGGCCGGGCCATGCGGAGAACGCCAGCGCGTGCTGGTCGGAGTGCATCACGTTGCCGTCACAGGTGTTCTGCGCCGGCGTGTAGCTGAAGCAGGACAGGCCGAGGTTCCAGTACCGGCCGATGGTCCGCCAGGTGGCGCCGCCGTTCCACGACTCGTACAGCTCCTCGAGGCCGAGGTAGACGTGCTGCGGGTTGGCCGGGTCGACGGCCAGCGACTGGTCGTACCAGGCCTGCGTGCCGGGCTGGTAGCCGGCGCCGATCTCGGTCTTCTTCATCGCGGAGCCGCTGTTGGCCAGCGCACTGGACGTCGCGACCTGGGCGTAGGGGCCGTTGATGTCACCGCTGCCGCTGGCGAAGACGCCGGCCAGAGCGCTGTAGCCGCTCTGCCCGCCGGCGCTCTTGTTCAACAGGGTCGGCGACTCCATCACGACGTAGAGCTGCGAGCCGTCCGCGGAGTACGCGAAGGTGGCGTTGCCGATGTCGTGCGGGTTGATCGCGCCCTGCGGATTGGCGACCTGCCACGTGGTGCCGCCGTCGGCGGAGTAGTAGAAGCCGTTGTAGGTGGCGCCGCTGCGCCAGGCGACGTTGGCGACGAGCTTGAGGCCGTGGCTGCCGGGCTGGACGGCGAGGTCGTTGGCGAGGTCCGCGTAGTACGAACTGGTGCCGCACGCGACGCCGCTGATGCCGATGCCGGCGCACGGCGCGAGAACTCGTTGCCACGCCGTGCTTTGCGTCGCGGCGATCGGCCGGCGGTAGACACCCTGGGAAGTAACGGCAAAGACGTTACCGGTGTCGGAGTCGAACCGCAGCTCGTGGATCGAGGTGCTCTCCAGCTCGGCGCCGCCGACCCGGTCGCTCTGCGAGAACGTGCCGGTGGCCGGATTGGCCAGCCGGTAGACGCCGGTGCCGAGATAGTTCTCGTACGCGGTGGTCGCTTCGCCGGTGCCCAGCCACAGCGAGCCGTCCGCGGCGACCGCGAGGGAACCGACCGACAGCGCGGGCAGGCCGTCGGCGATCGGCGTCCACGTCGCGCCGTCATCGCCGGACCGGAAGACGCCGCCGTCCGCGGCACCCGCGTACACCACGCCGGCATGCGTCGGATCCGTGGCCAGCGCCGCGATACGGCCCGCCGAGTAGCCCGCGCCGCCGCCGGAGTTGGAGGCGTTGCGGTCGCGGAAGTGCAGGGAGTCCGAATTGAACGGTTGGGTGGTCACCTCGCCGTAGGTGGCCTTGGCGACCGGCATGCCGAGCACGTGGTTCCACGCGGCGCCGTAAGCCCCGGGAAGCACGCTCGCGCTCGGCGAGAGCCGTTGGTCGTCGAACGAGTTGAAGGAGTCCATCAGCTCGCCGGAGTCCTCCCCGGCCTCGTGCTGAGTCGTGGACGTGGTCGGCGTCTGCGCGTGGGCCACACCCATGCAGACGACGAGCAGGGACACCGCACCGGCCGCCACGAGCCGAATACCGCGGCGCCGTTGTCGCGATAAGGCCATTGACCCCTCCGAACTGATGGATCACACACTCTCGCGTCTATCAGCGCCGCGGTGCCCGGTTGTGTCACACCCGCAGCGGCGGCCCCACGATCTGGATGCCGTGCTTCGCGGCGATCCGCGTGAGTTCGGCCGGATCCGGGCCCTCGGCCGGGACGGTCAGCGGTGTGCCCACTTCGGCGACGAAACGGTCGAATCCGGCGGGCGTGTGCAGGGTGAGGAAGCGCGCCGAGCCGGAGACGACAACGAAGCCGTGCGGCAGTCCGCGTGGCAGCAGAGCCACTCCCCCGGCACCGACCGAGTGGGCGTCCGAACCCACCTCGACCCGCAGCTCGCCGTCGAGCACGAGGAAGGTCTCCTCGTCGGCTTCGTGCAGGTGCAGCGGTGACATGTAGCCGCGCTCGCCGGCGTGCTCCAGCACCGCGAACCGGCCGGCGGTGGCCGGCCCACCGATCCGCGTGCGCACGAGAGCGCCGAGGAAATTCACCGCGGCCTGAGTTTCGGGGTCGGTCAGCACGGGCGTGGTGGCGGCTCGTGAGGTGTCAGTCATGGTCTGTCGCTTTCTGTTCACAGTGGAATCGGCGGTTGACCGGCCGGGCACGAATCCGGCGTCGGCCGGCCGTCGACGGCGCTGCCGTAATCGGCACGGCCGATAAAATCGGGCCATGGGCCGTCACCAGGTCGCCGTCCTCGCACTGGACGGCGTCTACCCCTTCGAACTGGGCATCCCGGCGCGCATCCTCGGCGCCGCGGACGACCGGTACGACGTCGTGGTCTGCTCGCCCGACGGCCGTCCCATCGAGACGAACGCCGGCTTCTCGGTGACCCCGCAGCATGGCCCGGAGGTCCTCGCCACGGCCGACACGACGATCGTGGCGCCGATCGACCCGTATCGGCTGACCCGGGAGCTGCCGCCGGGCCTCGCCGCCGTGCTGGACCGGCGCAAGCCCGGCAGCCGGATCGCCTCCATCTGCACCGGGGGTTTCGTGCTGGCGGCGGCCGGCCTGCTCGACGGACGGCCGGCGACCACGCACTGGGAGTGCGCGCCGCTGTTCCGCCGCTGGTATCCGCACCTCAAGCTGGACGACGGGGTGCTCTTCGTCGACGACGGTGACGTGCTGACCTCGGCCGGCGCGGCGTCCGGGGTGGACCTGTGCCTGCATCTGATCCGCACCGACCACGGCACCGACCTGGCCAACCGAGCGGCCCGGCGGTGTGTGGTGCCGCCCTTCCGCGACGGCGGCCAGGCCCAGTACATCGACCGTCCCGTGCCGGACGACGGCGGCATGTCGACCTCGCCGACCCGGCAGTGGGCGCTGCACCACCTCGGGCAGCCGCTCACCCTGCAACGGCTGGCCCAGCACGCCCACATGAGCACGCGCACCTTCGTCCGGCGTTTCCGCGACGAGACCGGGATGACGCCTCGGCAATGGCTCATCGGGCAGCGTCTGAACCGGGCGCGGCACCTGCTGGAAGCGAGCGATCTGCCGGTGGAGCAGATCGCCACCGAGATCGGCTTCGCCACGGCCGCTTCGCTGCGCCAGCACATGAGTGCCGAGTTCGGGGTGTCACCGCTGGCCTACCGCCGGACGTTCCGGGCCGTCGAGCCGGCCGCCGGTCAGTGACCGAGGAAGGCGTTCACCTCGGCGGCGAACTCGACCGGGTACTGGAAGAGGAATCCGTGGCCGGCGTCCGGGTAGACGCTCAGCCGCGCGTTCGGCAGGTGTTCGGCCAGCAGGTAGGTGTTCTTGGTCGGCACCATCTCGTCGTTGTCCCCGTTGGCCACCAGCACCGGCTGCTCGATCGAGGCCAGCCGCCGCAGGCGCGTGTCGTCCCGCACGCCCCAGCCGGCGATGGCGGTCATCTGGGCGTCACGGACGGCGAGCGTGGCCGGGGCGTCCCGCTCGGCGGTGCGCAGCGCCAGCCGCTTGAGGAACTCCACGCCCAGCGCCTGGCTGGAGGCCGACTTCTCGAAGAACAGCACGAGCAGCCCCTCGGCGGTGGCGTCGTCGGCCAGTGCCGTGTCGCGAATCAGACCCGCCGTGTACTGATGGATGTCCCGCCCGCCCCTCGGCGCGGTGCCGGCCAGGATCAGACGGCGCAGCTGCCAGGGCCGTAGCAGCGCCACTTCCTGGGCGATGAAGCCGCCGAGGGAGAAGCCCAGCAGATCGAACCGCCGCACGCCGAGGGCGTCGAGGAAGGCCAACACGTTGTGCGCCATCTCGTCGACCGTGTTGGGCGTGACGCCGGTCGAGCCGCCCACGCCGGCGAGATCGACCAGGATCACCTCCCGTTCGGTGGCGATGTTGTCGACGAGATCGGGATCCCAGTTGTCGAGGGTTGCTCGGAAGTGGACCAGGCAGAGCAGCGGCACGCCGCTCTCGTCGGCCACCCCGAAACGGCGGTAGCGGTAGGTGACGCCGTCGGCCGCCTCGACGTGGAGGTTGGGCGCGGTGAGCTGGCTGTGGGCGGGCACGGTGCTGTCCTTTCCGGACGAGGGGAGGTTGGCGGTCACCGGCGTGGACCGATCCGGTCGCCCATGTTCAGTTCCAGATCGAGCACGACCTCGGGAGGCAACGCCGCACCCCGCCGGAGCCGCTCCTGCACGAAGTCCCGGTCGAACAGCTGACGGAAACGCTCGTGCGTGGCCGCCAGGTTTTCGGCGCTGGGCGTGGGGATCTCGTAGTCGAGGATCTCCTTGACCGCGCGCAGCGCCTCGGCGTCGAAGAAGGCGATGCGCCGCGCGAAGCGATCCACGACGGCATCGAGTTCGGCGTCCGGCACGGCGCGGTTGACCCAGCCGTACCGTTCGGCCGTGTCCGCGTCGTAGTCCTCGCCCGACGCGATGACCTCCAGCGCACGGGCCCGGCCGATCAGCTGTCCGAGCCGTTCGATGCCACCGCAGCCGGGGATGATCCCGTTGCCGATCTCGAGCTGGCCCAGAAGCGCGTGCTCACGGCTGGCGAAGCGCACGTCCAGCGCGGTCAGGAACTCGTTGCCGATGCCGCGGGCCCGCCCGCGCACCGAGCCGACGGTGATGTAACGGGCCTCCTGCAGGCGCTCCACGATGCCGAACCAGGTCGGCATCCCGGGTCCGTGCTCGCCGATCCGGTTCAGGTCGAGATGGGCCAGGAAGAAATCGCGATGGGCGCTGTCGAAGACCACGACCTTGACGTCGTCGTCCGCGTCGAGCCGGTCCAGCACGTCGACCAGATCGGACTCGACATCGGGGTCGTAGAGATTGACGGGCGGATTGTCGAAGGTCACCCGCCAGTAGGCCGGGCCGACCTGCTCGGCCCGGATGGTTGTGTCGGACATTAGGTGGTACCTGTTTCTCGCGGGCCGTCAGAACATCGTGTTGGCGTTGGCGCTCTCGTCCGGCACCGGCTGGATGACGTCCCAGTGTTCGACGATCTTGCCGTCGGCGAGGCGCCAGATGTCGGCGACGGCCACGCCACGGTCGCCCGGCCGCAGCCGCATGTTGGTGTGGGTGACCACCAGGTCCTTTTCGGCGATGGCCCGCTTGACGTCCACCCGCAGCTCCGGGAAACGCCCGCGCATCTGGTGCACGTAGGCGATGAAGCCGTCGGCTCCGTCGGGGGCCTGCGGATTGTGCTGGGTGTAGGTGGCGCCGAGGTGGGCGGCGGCCAACTCGGGTTCGCCGTCATTGAACGCCTGCCGATAGAACGCGAGCACGGTGGCCGTGTTGTCCGCTGGAGACATGGGCGACTTTCCTTTCCGGGGGCGGCCGAAACAGCATCTCCGGAGCCGGTGGCACGGTGCCAACGACGGAAAAGTCAATTAACGATGAAAACACGCCACAGCGTGAATCGCAGGTCAGCCGCGAGCTTCGAACCCGTGGACGCGGGCGGCCCCTGGTCTACCCGGCTATCGCCGTGCTAGTTCTGGTACTGGTGTCGTGGCTGTTGGCGTACGCGCTGGGCGACCCTGACCGCCCGACCAGCGTGACGCGCCGCGGACCGGCTTCCTCCGAAGGGACGTGCACGAATGTGTCGATTGTTCGGACTGTCGGCGGCGCCGCACCGGGTACGCGCCACGTTCTGGCTGCTGGAAGCCCCGGACAGCCTGGCGCGGCAGAGCCGGCGTGAACCGGACGGCACCGGACTGGGCGTCTTCACCGCCGACGGCACCCCGGAGATCGACAAGCAGCCGCTGGCCGCCTACCAGGACCAGGAGTTCGCCCGCGAGGCCAAGGACCGCGTCTCGACCACCTTCCTCGCCCACATCCGCTACGCCTCGACCGGCGGACTGGACCCGCGCAACACCCACCCGTTCGGTCAGCGGGGGCGGCTGTTCGCGCACAACGGCGTGATCCAGGACCTGCCCGCGCTGGAAGCCGAGCTGGGCGACCACCGCGACCTGGTGGCCGGCGACACCGACTCGGAGCGGTTCTTCGCGCTGATCACCAAGCATGCCGACGACAACGGCGGCGACGTCGGCGCCGCGATCGCCACCGCCGCCCGCTGGGTGGCCGACAACCTTCCCGTCTACGCCATCAACCTCGTCCTGACCACCCCGACCGAGCTGTGGGCCCTGCGCTACCCCGAGACCCACCAGCTGTTCGTGCTCCAGCGCCCGGCCGGTGGTCCGCACGGCCGGCATCTGGAGCACGCCAGCGCCGCGGGGCGGATCCGCGCCCGCTCGGGCGACCTCGTCCGGCAACCGGCCGTGGTGGTGGCCAGCGAGCCGATGGACGAGAGCCCGGGCTGGCAGGAACTCCGGTCCGGCGAGCTGCTGCACGTCGACGGGCACCTGACGTGCACGCGGCGGATCGTGCTCGAACGCCCGCCGCGTCACCCGTTGTCCCTGGACCAGCTCGGCGCGCATGCCGCGGCGTCCCAGTCGGGCACGTGACCGCGGCCGCGCCGCTGCCCTGACCGGGCACCAGGAGATCAGCTGTAGACCTCGAACTCGTAGATGCGGGCGGCGCCGCCGCTGCCCTGCTCCGGGGTGAGCACGGTGAGCTTGAGATACCGAGCGGTGACGGTCACGGCGTGGGTGGTGACGCTGGCGGTGTTGCCCCGGGCCTGCACGATGGTCGTCCAGGAGCTGCCGTCGCTGGACGCCTGGATGTCGTAGTCGCGGGTGTTCCAGCTCGTGCTCTCGCCGCCGGCGCCGGCGTGCTGGACGGTGATGGTCTTGACGGGAGTGGCGCCGCCGAGGTCGACCTGCCACCACTTGGTGCTGCCGGTCGAGCACCACTTGTCGCTGGTGCCACCGGACACGCTGCCGTTGACGGCCTTGGCCGCGCCCTCGTTGCTGTTGCACGAGGAGTCGGCGGTGGCCGGCTTGTTGACAGCCACATCGGTCGCGGTCGAGCCGGAATCGAACGACGGCGGGGCGTCGGCGGCGGCGCTGCCCCACGAGGTGTTGGCGGTGGTGCCCAGTGTCAGGTCGACGGTGCCGCCGGCGCTGACGACCGACTCGGGCAACCAGGGCTTGGTCGAGGTGACACCGTTGAGCCGCAAGCTCTGGATGTACGGGGAGTTGGTGCCGGCGCCGGTGGCGTTGAGGGTGAGGGTGACGCCGTTGCCCCGGTGCACCACGACCTGGCTGAACAGCGGGCTGGCCAACAGCAGGTCCGCCCGGCCGGGGGCGAGCGGGTACACGCCCATGGCGGCGAAGACGTACCACGAGGACATGGCCCCGAGGTCGTCCTGGCCGGGAATGCCGCTGGGACCGTTGGACCACAAGGTGTTGACGACCTGGCGCACTGTCTGCTGGGTCTTGTACGGCTGCCCGGCGAAGTCGTACAGCCATGGCGTGCCGATCGACGGCTCGTTGCTCAGATCCGAGTGCTTGCCGTCCGAACCGGACAGTGCCCAGCTGCCGTCGGCGTTGTGGAAGAACCCGTCCAGCCGGCCGACGGCCGCGGTGGCGCCGCCCATCTTGCCGAACAAACCCTTGGCGTTGAACGGAACCATCCAGGTGTACTGGGCGGCGCTGCCCTCGGCGAAGCCGTCGTCGCTGGCCGGGTCGAAGGACTGCCAGGCGCCGGCCGAGTCGCGCTGTTGGATGTAGCCGGTGGCCGGGTTGAACACGTTCTTCCAGTTCTGGGCCCGCGCGAGGAACTGGTCGCCGACGGCGGTGTTGCCGAGTCGTTGGGCCAGCTGGGAAAGGCCGAAGTCGGCGGAGACGTCCTCGAGGGTCTCCCCCGCGCCGCCCCAGGCGTGCCCGTCCGACGGGACGTAGCCGATCGACAGGTACTTGTCCAGTGACGGCCGTTCGCCGACGACCATGACGTTCCAGCCGTCGTCGCTCTGGTCGGCGGCGGTCACGGTGGTGGCGGCGTGCACCATGGAGGCCAGTGCCCCGGCGGCGTCGAAGGAAGTGCCGCCGAAGGCGTAGATGCTGGACACGGCGGCATGCCCGGGATCGCCGGTCATCACGTGGGTGCCGCCCTGGTTGTGGGTCCAGCGGTCCCAGACGCCGTTGTTCTGGTTGGCCTGGTTGTACAGCGACTGGGCGATGTCCGCGCCGATGTCGGGCCGCAGCAGGGTCACCAGCTGCACCTGGTCCCGATACACGTCCCAGCCGGAGAAGTTGGCGTACTGCGCGTGTTGTGCGCCGGTGACCGTGTGGACCTTCTGGTCCATGCCGGTGTACTGGCCGTTGACATCGCTGAACACGTTGGGGTGCAACAGGGAGTGGTACAGCGCGGTGTAGAAGGTCGACTGCTGGGTCGCGCTGCCGCCGGTGATCTCGATCCGGTTCAGCTCGGTGTTCCAGGCGTCGTGGGCGCGCTGCCGCACGGTGTCGAAGGACGTGCCGGCGGGGTTCTCCGTGTCGACGTTGGCTTTGGCGTTGGCCAGGCTGACGTAGGAGATGCCGACCCGCATGCCCACGGTCTGGCCCTGGCTGAGGTCGAACGTGACGTAGCCGCCGGAGCCCTTGCCGGCGACCGGCCAGCCGTTGGTGCCGTACGTGGTGCCGCCGCTGGCACTGGTGCCGCCGGCCGTGCGGGTGCCGTCCTGCCAGGTCCCGGTGGCGCTGAACGGTTTGTCGAAGGTGGCGTAGAAGTACAGCGTGTAGTAGCTGCGCCGATCGACATTGTTGATGTACCCGCAGAAGTTGCCGCTCGTGACCGAGCCGCTGATGGTCTGACCGCCGGCGTCGATGGTGGTCTGGGCGGCGCTGCTGCCGACCTCCGAGTTCGAGGTGCGGACCAGCAGCGAGGCGGTTTTCCCGGCGGGATAGGTGAAACGGCCGGCGCCGCTGTGCGTGGTGGCCGAGAGTTCCACGTTGACGCCGGAGTCGAGGCCGACCCGGTAGTAGCCGGCGGTGCCGGTCTCGTTGGCGTGGGCGAAGCCGCTGGCGTAGGTCGCGTCGGCCTTGTCCGAACTCGGGGACGTGGACACCGTGCCGGGGTACGGCAGGATCGGCACGTCTCCGGAGCCGCCGGCGCAGCCGGTGCCGGACATGTGGGTGAGGCTGAAGCCGCGCACCCGGGTCACGTTGTAGTCGTAGCCGCCGGGTTGCGGGGTGCGGGTCTGGTCGCCCTTGGTGTTCTCCGGGCTCCACTGCACCATGCCGAACGGGGTGTCGGCGCCGGGGAAGGTCTCGCCGCTGTTGCTGGTGCCGACGAGGGTGTTCACGGCGGCGGCCGGGTCGGCGACCGCCGCGGTGGCGGTCGGCGCGGAGAGGCCGGCCACCGCGAGTGCGACGGCCAGCGAGATCGACAACGCGGCGCGGGGCCGCCGTCGAAGTCGAGCCATGTCCATGACATCTCCTCGAGACGCTCGGGGCGGCGGCCGGGTGACAACGTTGCCGGGATCGAGCATCGGCATCGCCCCGACGATCGGACAGAGCCGAAATTTCGGCCCGGACCAACACGGTGGTCTGGGCCTTTTCACCCGATTGACGCTAGGCTGGCCCGAATTTCGCGAGGGATCAGATGTCCGGACCGTTCCACGTGGTGCTGCGCGACGCGATCCGGCAGCGCGGGCTGCCGTTGCAGCGGTTGCGCGCCCGGCTGGCCGAACGGGGCATCCAGGTCGGCATCGCCAGCCTCAGCGACTGGCAGCACGGCCGGGCGTGGCCGCAACAGGCGAATTCGCTGCGCGCGATCGGCGCGCTGGAGGAGATCCTGGGGCTGCCCGACCGCACGCTCACCGACCTGCTGGCCAGCCGGCCGACCACCCCGTTCCTGCCCCGGCAGGGTGTGGACGAGTCCAGCGGTCCGATCAGCGAGCTACTCGACCAGCTGCCCGGTTCACGGTCATGGGACCTGGACACCCTGACCACCGAGCACATCGTCACGGTCGACGAACACCGCTGCCCCTCGCTCGTCACCGTCCGCAGCCTCGTCCGCGCCCGCAAGGACGGGGTGGACCGGCTGGTGGTGCGGTACTTCGGCGCGGCGACGGGCGACGTCGACCGGGTCACGGTCCGTCCGACGCGCAACTGCCACACCGGCCGCGTCCTTCGACACGGCAAGGGCCGCGTGATGGTGGCCGAGTTGCTGTTCGGACAGCCGCTCCGGGCCGGCGACACCTGGATCTTCGAGGTCGAGCTGCACGACCCGACCGCCCAGGCCCGGTCGGACTTCGCGCACGGTTTCCGCCGGATGGAGGGCAACTACCTGCTGGAGGTCCGTTTCCACCCGACGGCGTTGCCCAGCCACGTCCACGGCTACCTGCGGGCCGACCTGTACACCGAAAGCCATCGGCTCACCGACCTGAAACTGACCAGCCACAACGCCGTGCATCTCACGGCCGCCGACATGACCGCCGGGGTGTTGGGCATCCAGTGGGAGTGGCCCACGTCGTGAGGCCTGGCCCCTTACCGAGCCGGCGTCAGATGACGTAACCGGTGTACGTCGACACAGTCGAGGCAACAACGGTTTCGGCCCGACTGTGGCCGGATGCGTGGCGTGGCGGCCAATTCCCGATTCGTAGCGCATAGGTTCCCAGCCATGAAAAGACGAATCGGCGTGATCGCCGCGCTGGTGCCGCTCGCCGTGCTGGTGCCGCTGCCGGTGGCCGCCGCGAGCACCCAGACGTGCGCCGCTCTTCCGGTCGCCGCCCCGGCCGGCACCACGGTCGAGTCCGTGACGGCCGTGCACAAGCCCGGCGGCACCGTGACGTTCCCGGTCACGGTGCTCGGGCCGGTGCCGCCGATCAGCGGCGTGCCGTCCTACTGCGAATTCACCGTCACGCTGAGCCATGCCGGCGACCACGTGCACACGACGATCGACCTGCCCGACACCGGCTGGACCGGCCGGTTCCAGGCTGTCGGCGGAAGTGCTTATGCCGCCGGCGATTTCGTCGGCAACGGCCTCGTGCAGGCGGTGAAGGAGGGTTACGCCGCCGGCACCACCGACGCCGGCCTGTCCGGCAATCCACTCGACACCAGTTGGGGTCTGACCGCCGGCGGCACCGTCAACCAGGGGCTGCTGACCAACTTCGCCTACCGCTCCGCCCACGACCTCGCCGTCGTCGGCAAGGATCTGACCACCCGGTTCTACGGCCGCGCCGTCTCGTACTCGTACTGGAACGGCTGTTCCACCGGCGGCCGTCAGGGCTACGCCGAAGCGCAGCGATTCCCGGACGACTTCGACGGCATCCAGGCCAGCGCGCCGGCCGTGCACTGGGCGCAGTTCGCCGTCGCCACCCTGTGGCCGGCCGTGGTGATGAACCAGGAGCACGACATCCTGGCGCCCTGCGAGTTCGACGCCTTCAACCAGGCCGCCACGGCCCAGTGCGCCGGCGCCGACGGCCTCATCGACCAGCCCGCGCTGTGCGGCTTCGACCCGCGCTCGCTGATCGGCCAGCAGATCGTCTGTGACGGCAAGCAGATCACCATCTCCGCGCGGGACGCCGACGTCGTCGGCAAGATCTGGAACGGTCCCACCGACGAGCGCGGTCGGCATCTCTGGGGCGGCCTGCCCAAGGGCGCCAGCTTCGCCGGCATCGCCGGCACCGGGCCCGGTCCCGACGGCTCCCTCGCCGCGCCCGGCTTCTTCGTCGCCGCCGCCTGGGTGCAGACCTTCCTGCTGCACCAGCAGTCCCTGGACGTCTCCAAGATCACCTACGGCCAGTTCGCCGCCCTGTTCCGGCAGTCCGTGGCCCAGTACGACAACGTGATCGGCACCGCCGACCCCGACCTGTCCCGGTTCCGGGCCGCCGGCGGCAAGCTGCTGACCACCGTCGGCACCGCCGACCAGCTGATCCCCACCAACGGCCTGTTCGACTACCGCCGCCAGGTGGACCGGCTTCTCGGTGGCACGCAACGGGTCGACGACTTCTATCGGCTTTTTGTCGTGCCCGGCGGCTTCCACTGCGTCGGCGGCGCCGGCGCCACGCCGACCGATCCGCTCAAGGCGGTGGTCGACTGGGTCGAGCACGGCCAGGCCCCCGCCACCCTGCCCGCCACCAACGCGACCGGCACCGTCACCCGTGACCTCTGCCGCTACCCCAAGGTGTCGCGCTACCTCGGCCACGGCGACCCCGCCGCCGCCAGCAGCTACCGCTGCGTCTGACCTCTCGGCCGTGCCGGCCGCGTCGCCCTCCGACGCGGCCGGCCGACCCCCCCGTAGTGCGAGGACTGCTCGCGACCGTGGTTCGACACTGATCGAATGGCTTGCGGTCGCCCCCAGGAGCCGAGAAGGTGTTGGCAGTAGTCACACTCAGGGGGAGAGCATGATCAGTGTGAAGAAGGTCCTCGCCTGTCTGTCGCTGTCCGTCGCACTGACGGCGGCGACCGGTGCGGTCGCGTCCGCCGCGCCGGCGGCCTCGCGGATCAACGTGTGCAACGCCGCCACCTGGTGCACCAGCGGCACCGGCACAGTGGGCAGCGGCACGGTGTGGATCGACTTCCGGATCGACAACGGCAACGGACTGGCCACTGTCGGCGCGACCGTCTGCCCTGGCGGCGGCGGTCTCTGCGGCCAGTGCCGCTCCTACCAGGAGGACGTTCCGTATCACGGCACGTTCGACTGCGGTGTGGCCGTGCGTCCTGGCGACACCGTCAACGCCGGTGTGAACTTCAACGGCACCGGCCACGCGGACATCACGATCGGCTGGCACCAGTAATCAGCACAGGGGGCGGTACGGCGCTCCGTTCACGTACTGGTCCCATTCCTGCTGCGACAGGGTCGGCCCGGACAGCGCGCAGATCTGGGCGGCCGCGGCGGTGGGGTCGGTCAGCCACAGTTGGACGGACTGGTCCACGCTGCCGGTGGCGAGCTGGGCGCCGTCGGGGGTGAAGGCGAGTCCCCGTGTGAAGGCGGTGTGGCCGGTGAACGTGGCGAGCGGCGCGGGTGCGCGGAGGTCGCCGATGTCCCACAGGCGGGCGGTGCCGTCGTCGGCGGCGGTGGCGAGCAGGTGGCCGTCCGGGCTGAACCTCACCGCCTGCACGGTGCCGGCCTGGGTCAGCACCGCCAGGGCGGCGGGCTGGGGCCCGGTGACGTCCCACAGCCGGACGGTGTGGTCGTCGCCGCCGGTGGCCAGCGTCCGCCCGTCCGGCGAGTAGGCGACGGTGTTGATCGCGTTGGCCTGCCACGGAAGTTTCACGCCATGACCGGGTCGGCGCGGGTCGCGGACGTCCCACAGCCGGGCGGTGTAGTCGTCGCTGCCGCTGGCGAGCGTCCGCCCGTCCGGCGAGAAAGCGAGGCCCCGCACGGTGTTCTCGTGTCCGGTGAGCTGGGCCAGCAGCGTCGGGGTACGGGGGTCGGCGACGGACCAGAGTGTGATCACCCGGCTGTCGCCGCCGACCGCCAGCGTCTTGCCGGTCGGGTCGAACGCGAGGGCCTCGACGGACTGGCCGCCGGGGGCGAACGTGGCCAGCGGGGTCGGGCCGGTCGTGTTCCACAGCCGGACGGCCCCGTCCTGGCCGCCGGTGGCGAGCAGGGTGCCGTCGGGGCTGAACGCCGCCCCGTCGACCGGCGCGTTGCCAGCGGGCAGCCGGGTGAACTTGTCACCGTTGCGCACCTCGACCGTGCCGTTCTCCTCGCCGATCACCAGCGCGCCGCCGTGTGGCTGGTACGTGAGCGAATCGATGCCGGCGGCGCGGGAGAACGTCGGCGGCGGCAGCCGCCAGATCCACACCATGCCCGTGTCGTCGCCGGTGACCAGGATGCGGCCGCCGTCGGCGAAAGCCGCGCCGCGGGCCGGCGCCGGCACGTGCAGGGTGGTGATCGACGTGGCGTCGTCGGCGTCCCACAGGCGCACGGTCTGGTCGTCGCCGACCCCGGCGATCGTCCGCCCGTCGGGGCTGAACGTCAGGTGGTGCGCGGTGGCGGTGCGCTTCTCCAGCTGCCCGGTCCGCACCGGGTGGGCGGGGTCGGCCAGCGACCAGGTGTCGATGGTCATGTCGTCACTGCCGACGACGGCTCGGCCGTCCGGGGCGAAGGCGATCGACATGACGGCGGCGAGATGGGTGGCCAGCACCACCCCGCCGCGGTTCGAGCCGGTGAGGTCCCAGAGCCGGAGGGTGAAGTCCTTGCCGCCGCTGAGCAGCACCCGCGAGTGGGGCGCGAAGGCCAGCGTCACCACCTGGCCGGTGTGGCCGGTCAACGCGCCCAGCGCGGCGGGCTTGACCGGATCGGTGGTGTCCCACAACGTGATCGCGCCGTCGGCGCTGCCGAGCGCCAGGAGTTTCCCGTCGTCGGTGAACGCGGCGCTGTTGACCGCCGGACCGCTCGACAGCGCGGCCAGCGGCGCCGGTCGCGCGCCCAGCCGCCACAGCTGGGACTTGCCGGAGTCGCCCGAGATCACCAGCAGCGAGCCGGCCAGCGCGATGGACGTGACCTGGGCCGGCCCGGGAATGGTCGCGACCGGGTCCAGGGCGCCGGCGGCGGTGACCGACCAGATCCGGGTCGAGCCGTCCTCGCCCGAGGTGACGACCGTGCGCCCGTCCGGGGTGGCCAACACGCGGGTGACCGAGCGGGGCTGCGCGGCCAACTGCCGGACCGGGGTCGAGCCCGAGGAGGCGAGCACGGCGCCGCGGGCCTCCGGGGTGTCCGCCACCCGGTAGGCGGCCAGGCTCAGCCGCGTGGCCAGCGCCGGGTCGGTCGAGCGCAGGCCGTCGGCCTGCGTGGCGACGGCACGGGAGATCGCGAGGTCACGTTGGTGGGTGGCGGTGTTGTTCTGGATGACGGCGACGACCGTGGCGCTCACCGCGACCAGGCTCATCACCGTGAGCCCGGCGACCAGCCGCCGCAGCCGCCGGGTCCGACGCCGGGCGGCGAGCCGGCCGGCGTCGCGCTGGGCGATGGCGGCGTCCAGGAAGTCCTGTTCCACCTCGCCGAGCCGGCCGCGGTGCCCGCTCGCCCAGTCCGACACCAGGTCCAGCCGCGGGCCGCGGTAGAGCAGGCTGGCATGGCGCTGTTCACGGTCCCAGCTCTCCGCCGCTTCCCGCAGCTGCTGGTGCAGCCGCAGACCGGAGCGGTCCGACTCGATCCAGTCGTGCAGCCGCGGCCACGCCTGCAGCAAGGCCTCGTGCGCGATCGTCACGGTCTCGGCGTCCACGGTGAGCAGCCGCGCCGCGGCCAGCGCCGCCACGGCGCTCTCGACGTGGTCCGGGTCGGGCAGCTGGCGGTGCAGCGCCGCGCGGTCCCCGAGTCGCCGGGAGTCCTGCTCCTGCTCGCCGACGCGGACCAGGTGCAGCAGCAGCGCGCGGGCCGCGTCCCGGGTCTGCGGCGGCAGGGCGGCGTACGCGCGTTCCGCGGTCTCGGCCACGGCGTTGCCGATGCCGCCGGTCCGACGGTAGCCCGCCACGCTGAGGGTCGTCCCCTCCCGTTCCTGCCACGTCGCCAGCAGGGCGTGCGAGAGCAGCGGCAGCGCATTGGGCCCGACCTCGGCCAGCAGCACGTCGACCAGGCCCGGCTCCAGCGTCAGCCCGGCCAGCTCGGCCGGGCGGGAGATCGCGGCCCGCAGCTGCGCGCCGGTCATCGGGCCGACGGTGGCCTGATTGTGGCGCAGGGCGTCGAGCAGCTCGGGGTGGTTCAGGCAGCGGTCGTAGAAGTCGGCGCGCATCGCGAGCACGACCAGCGCCCGACCGGTGGCCGCGATCCCGCTCAGCACGCTGACGAACGCCGCCCGCTCGGCCTCGTCCCCGCAGAGCGTGAACAGCTCCTCGAACTGGTCGATCACGAGCACGATCCGCTCGGCGCCGGTGCTGGGCACCTTCCTGGCCTGCCGGGCGAGTTCGGCGCCCGGGTCCGCGGTCGGCGTCATCGTCAGCACCGGCCAGCCGGCCGAGTCGGGCAGGGCGTCCTGGGCCAGCGCCGGCAGCAGCGCCGCGTGCACGAGCGAGGACTTGCCGACGCCGGAGGGCCCGACCAGGATCGCCGGCTTGCCGTTGGCGAGCGCGCCGGCGACCGTGCCGAGGATCTCCCGCGTGGCCTCCTCACGTCCGAAGAACCACCGTGCGTCGGCCTCGTCGAAGGCGACCAGCCCTCGGTACGGGCAGACGTCCGTGCGGGTCGGGCGCTGCTCCGCGGCCAGCAGCCGGACGAGGTGCCCGCCGGCGTCGAGGGTGTCGTCGAGGCGACGGGCGAGGTCCGGCGACGCCGGCTTCGCGCCGTTCTCGATCTTGCTCAGGTAGCCCTTGCTGTAGTGCGTGAGCTCGGCCAGCCGGGCCAGCGACAGCCCGCGCCCGGTGCGGACGCGACGCAGCTCACGTCCGAACGGCGGCGCGGCGACATCACGAAAGTCCTGGTCAACCACGGTTTCCCTGTCTCCCCACTGGAAGAGGCAACCGGACTTTCGTAGCCGCGGTTCCCCCTGCGCTGCCACCATCCTCGGTGTCCGCGGGCCCAGGCTAACGGACGCCAATCACTCTTCTGGGGGACCGTTGTCACTCCACATCCACCTGCACTGCACGGACACCGATCTGGGCGGTCTCGCGTTCACCGCCCGACCCGACCGGCTGGGGGAAGTCCTGCTCGCGTTACACGCCCTCGACGCCACCCCGGCCGCCCGCACGCACGCGGCCACCGCTGGCCGAACGCCCGACTCGACGGGCGGCTATCCGGACTGTCCGTCCGGTACGACGGGTCCGGGCCGTCCGGCCACGCACCGGCCTGCTCACGGACTTGGCACCGCCGTCCGTGCTCGACCCGCGCTGACGGCCACCACACACCCCGTCCTGAGCACTGCGCGGGACGACGCCGGCCCGGTTGACGGCCCGTCGGAGGCGCTCGCGGCGCTGCTCGGCAAGACCCGGGCTCAACTGCTGGTCGCCGCCGGCCGCGGCGCCACGACCACCGAGCTGGGCAAGAGCGCCGGCATCAGCCCCGCGTCCGCCAGCTACCACGCGACCATCCTGCGCAACGCCGGGCTGATCCACTCCCGGCGCGTCGGCGTCGCGGTGCTGCACCGCCTCACCGAACTGGGCTCCGCCCTCATCACGCGCCGGCCCTCCGTCGCCTGACGCGCTCGGTTCTCTTGTCAGGTAAGCGACTCCCGGCGGCGGTAGCGGCGTGGGAGCGTTCTCACGAATCACCGTTCGACCTATTGACGGTTGCGTCCCTTGGTATCTAGCGTTCGGCCACCCCTTCCGGGCGCCGACGGGCCCCCTGCCCCGTCCGTCGGCGCCTTCCCTGAGGAGGAACCGAATGCTGTCCAGACGCACCTTCGTGACGGCCGGCCTGGCAAGCGCCGTCGCCGGCACCGCCCTGTGGTCGACACCGCGAGCCCTCGCCGCCGCGGCCCTGCCGCTGACCTTGCGGAACAATTCCGGCAGCGGCACCGTCTTCGCCTACATCAGTGGCTCGGACAGCTCCGGCTGGCCCGGCTTCGTCACCGCCGACGGCCGGTTCCAGCGGCTGGCCAACCCGTCCGCGCCGGTGACGCCGATCCCCGACTACGCCATCCCGCTGGGCTCCGGCGGCCAGCTCACCGTGACGCTCAACGACTACGTGATCGGCGGCCGGGTCTGGTTCTCGATCGACCGGAAGATCCAGTTCTTCGTCAACCCCGGCGGCGTGCCCGGGCTGGTGCAGCCCGGCTTCACCAGCTCGGATCCCAACTGGCAGACCAACTGGACCTTCTGCGAGTTCACGTACAACAGCGCCAACCTGTACGCCAACATCAGCTACGTGGACATGGTGGCGCTGCCGGTGTCCATGGCCACCACCGGCGCGGCCGGCGCGCAGTCGGTCAGCCCGCTGCCGGGCGGCGCGCTCGGCGCCATCGCCGACGGACTGCGGGCCCAGCACGCCGCCGACGGCGCGCCGTGGGACCAACTGGTCGTCACCGACGGTTCCGGGGCCGTGGTCCGGATACTGTCCCCGAGCCACTCCCCCACCGACTTCGGCGGCTACTGGAACAACTACCTGAACGCCGTCTGGTCGCACTACAGCACGACTCCGCTGACCATCAACGGTCAGGGTGGCATCGGGTCGTACACCGGCACCGTCAGCGGCGACGCCATCGTGTTCGCCGGCCTCAACACCAACGGCGTGCCGTTCACCAAACCGAGCGCGGCCGACATCTTCGGCTGCGCCAGCGGACCCCTGTACAACTCGGGCTCCGACGCCCGCGGCGCGGTCGCCGCCCGCCTCGCCGCCGCCCTCAACCGCAGCAGCCTGTTGGTCGCCGGCGGCAACAACCAGCCCGACGGCGTCGCCCCGAGCCAGTACTACCAGGACCCGACCACCAACCACTACGCCCGCCTGGTGCACCAGCACGCGTCCATCGGCTACGCCTTCCCGTATGACGACGTCGGTCCGACCGGTGCGCAGCCCGTCGACGGGCACCTCCAGGACCCCGCCCCGACGTCCTGGACCGTCACTTTGGGACCGGGGTCCGGCGGCGGCACCACGCCGGGTGGCACCAGCGCCTACTCGACCATCCAGGCCGAGTCGTTCAGCGCGCAGAGCGGCACCCAGACCGAGACGTGCACCGACGTGGGCGGCGGCCAGGACGTCGGTTGGATCGCCGGCGGCGACTGGCTCAAGTACGGCGGTCTCGACTTCGGCGCCGCGTCACCGACCCAGTTCGTCGCCCGCCTCGCCTCCGGCGCCGCCGCCGGCGTCAGCGGCGCCATCCGGGCCCGCCTGGACAGCGTCGCCGGCCCCGTCATCGCCGAGATCGACTTCGGCAACAACGGCGGCTGGCAGAACTGGCAGACCGTGCCCGCCAACATCATCGCCGCCGCCACCGGCGTGCACGACCTCTACCTCACCTTCGCCGGCGGCTCCGCCGACTTCGTCAACGTCAACTGGTTCACCTTCACCCACTAGGTTTCCCGGCATGGGACCGGTTGTGACGCCGGGAAGGGGGCTTTCCTCCACTCGGAGTGGAGGAAAGCCCCCTTCCCAGCGGTGGGCGGCCGTCGGCGGGCGGTGTCGCATGGGGACGGTGGTGGCCGGTATTCCGGAGGAATGCGACCAAGGCGACATCGGCGAGGACCGGACAATCGGGAGTTCGGGGACGACTGTCCCACTTGGACGGTCGAGGGATCGATTCGGATGCAACATCGGCGTCCTTACGGGCGATTACCCAGCCGGGCGGGCGGCTGCCGCCCGGCGCACCGCCTCGGCCCGTGCGTCCCAGCGTTGAGGAGGAAGCCATGGCGTTACGTCCGGTTCGATGGCTCGCGGCGGCGACGGTGGTCGCCACCGGGGCCTTGAGCCTGGTGGTTGGCACCACCGCGGGTGCACTGGCCACGACGACGGTCGGCGCGACGGCGCCGCACCCGTTCCACAGCGACCCGAGCAACGGCAAGACCCTGGCCACGCCACCGACCACCGCGTTCTGCCTGGCCAACATCGGCATCCACTGCTACCAGCCGTTCCAGCTGACCAAGGCGTACAACCTGGCCGCGCTGCACGACCACGGCATCGACGGCCGGGGCAAGACGATCGTCATCGTGGACGCCTTCGGCTCGCCGACGATCGCCAACGACCTGCACGTGTTCGACCAGACCTTCGGCCTGCCCGACCCGCCCTCGTTCACGGTGCGCCAGGACGCCGGCCCGGTGCCGCCGTTCGACCCGACCAACAGCGACATGGCCGGCTGGGCCGACGAGACCACGCTGGACGTGGAGTGGACGCACGTGTTCGCCCCCGGCGCGAAGATCCTGCTCGAAGAGACGCCGGTGTCGGAGACCGAAGGCGTGCAGGGGTTCCCGGAGATCGTCAAGGCCGAGAACTACGTCATCGACCACCACCTCGGCGACGTCATCTCGCAGAGCTTCGGCGCCACCGAGCAGACCTTCCCGAACAACGGCTCGATCATGAACCTGCGTTCGGCCTTCCAGAACGCGGCCAGGCACAACGTCACCGTGCTGGCCAGCTCGGGTGACGACGGGGCGACCGACGCCCAGCTCAACGGCAGCGACCTGTACCCGATGCGGGTCAACAGCTGGCCCTCGGCCGACCCGCTGGTGACGTCCATCGGCGGCACCATGCTGACCCTGGACGACAACGGCAACCGCACGCAGCCCGACGTCGTCTGGAACGACCTCAACTCGGTCGGCGGCGGGGCGGGCGGCGGTGGCCAGTCCGTGGTGTTCCCGCGTCCGTCCTTCCAGGACGGTGTCCGCGCGGTGACCGGCAACCACCGTGGCACCCCGGACATCTCGCTGAGCGCGGCGGTGGACGGCGCGGTCGTGCTGTACTTCTCGTTCGACCCCACCCGTGTCGGCTACCACCTGGTCGGCGGCACGAGCGAGGCGAGCCCGGAGTTCGCGGGCGTGGTCGCGATGGCCGACCAGCTGGCCGGCCACGACCTCGGCAACATCAACAACCGGCTCTACCTGTTGTCCCACGTCCGCAACCTGACCGGCGAGGTGGACGTGACACAGGGCAACAACACCTTCGGCCCGTTCACCAACAGCGACGGCACCACGCACACCGTCGTGGGCTTCGACGCCGGCCCGGGTTACGACCTGGCCAGCGGCAACGGCACGGTCGACGCGGCCAAGTTCGTGCCGGCGCTCGCGTTCGCACCGAATTTCTAGTTACTGAGGACTGAGGGGCCGGCATCGCGAAATGCCGGCCCTTCAGTCTGCGAGCCGACGGAATCTGCTGGCGTGGAACACAAGCGGCGCGGTGTCGGTGTCGACGGCCAGGCTGTGCACGGAAAGCAGGGCGAGGTTGTGGTCGCCGGCGACGAGCTCACGGTGCAGGGAGCATTCGAGCCACGCGCTGGCACCGGCGAGCAGGACGGCGCCGTCGTCGGTGGACCACCAAGGGAGACCGGCGAAGCGGTCGGCGGTGCGGGCGGCGAGCCGACGGCACGTGTCCTCGTGACCGCTGGCGAGGATGCTGATGCCGATACGGGATGTACGGCGCAGCAACGGCCAACTGCCCGACGTGGTGGCGATGCAGATCGAGACCAGGGGCGGATCGAGCGACACCGAGGTGAAGGAGTTGGCGGCCAGGCCGATCGGCTCCCCGGCGACGAGACCGGCGACGGCGGTGACGCCGGTGGGGAACGCGCCGAAGACCTGGCGGAGCGTCGTGGGGTCGAGGTGCTGGGCCAAGGCGGTCACGGGCCCACCTCGCTGGCGCTCGGCGGGTCTGCGACCCAGGTCCCTGCGCTGAATGGCGCCCTCGCAAGCTCGGTCACGGTGTGACCCTAACCCGCTGCGGCTCAGCGGTTTCTCAGTGCTCGGTCCCTAGATTGGCCGCGTGATCGGTCCAGTGACGAACATCCTGACCTCCGTGGCGCTGGTCGCCGCGACCGCCACCGGCATCCAGCTGCCCGCGCCCACCGGGGCCTTTCCCGTCGGGGCCAGCACTCTGCACCTCGTCGACCACAGTAGACCCGACCTGTGGGTCCCGACCGAGCCTCGTGAGCTCATGGTCAGCCTCTACTACCCCGCCTTCCCCGGCGGCCGCTCCGTGCCGTACGCCTCTTCGGACGAGACCCGGCTTCTGGCTCAGGCGCAGGGTTTTCCGGTTGAAGCCGGTCCGGCGTTCGCCGCCGCCAAGACCAACAGCCACGTCCAGCTTCCGTTGCCGGGCAAGCATCCTCTGGTGCTGCTGTCCCCCGGTCTCGGCGCGCCCCGGTACACCCTCACCACGCTCGCCGAGGACCTGGCCAGCCATGGCTACGTCGTCGCTTCCCTCGACCACGCCTACGAATCCGTCGGCACTCTGTTCCCCGGCAATCGCATGCTGCCGTGCATGGCCTGCACCGCAACGGATCTCCAGCCCCTGGTGCGCAACCGAGGCCGTGACGCCTCGTTCGTCATCGACCAGCTGACCTCCCGTTTCCCTGGCCTCATCGACACTTCTCGTATCGGCGTGGCCGGGCACTCCATCGGCGGGGCCAGCGCGTTGGCGGCCATGGAACAGGATCCGCGGATCAAGTCCGGTGTGAACATGGACGGCGCTTTCCACATCGCGGCTCCCAACGGCATCCAGCGGCCGTTCCTCATGCTGGGCAACGAAACCCACGGTCCCGGCAGCACGGATGCCACCTGGGACCAGGTCTATCCCCAGCTGGACGGCTGGAAGCGCTGGCTCACCGTCACCGGCACCAGCCACTTCTCCTTCACCGACGCCCCCACCCTGCTCGCCCAGATCGGCCAGCCCATGCCTGGTCTGCCGGCAGAGCGGGCCATCGGCCTCACTCGGGAGTACGTGCTGGCGTTCTTCGACCAGACGCTGCGAGGGCGCGTCGAGCCGATCCTCGACGGCCCAACGCCCGCCAACCCGGAGGTGAAGTTCAACCAGGTGAACGCGTCGATCCGGCCGGTCACCCGGGATCGGCCGAGAGCGTCTTCATGGTGACGTAGCTCGTCACCGAGGCGACGCTGGGCAGGCCGGCCAGCCGGTTCGCGTGAAAGTCCTCATAGGCGGGCAGGTCGGCGACCTCGACCTGGAGCAGGTAGTCGTAGTTGCCGGTCACATGGTGGCAGTGCACCACTTCAGGCAGCCGGATCACCGCGCGCTCGAACGCGACCACATCCGCGCGGCCGTGCCGCAGCAGTCGGACGCCCGCGAACACCCGCAGACCGCGGCCGACCGCGGCGGGATCGACCAATGCTCGGTAACCGCGGATCACGCCGGTCTCCTCCAGCCGGCGCACTCGCCGCAAGCAGGGCGACGGCGACAGGCCGACCCGGGCCGCGAGCTCCGCGTTGCTGAGCCGACCGTCCAGCTCGAGCACGGCCAGTATCGCCCGATCCACCTCGTCCATGAGGCAGATTATTGCTCAACCAGGCCGCCTACCACATCTGATGGGCCGGCCTTGAGCGCAATTTGCTGTCGAAGTTGCCGCGGTCGGCTGGTTCTGGCAACCCCGTCGGTCAAGCTCGTTGCGTCACCGCAGGGGGTTCACGGGAAGGGCAACCATGCCGGGCAGCAGCACGACCGCCGTGCACGCCGATCGGAACGTCCATCCGAGCCGCGCGGTGGCGCGGCCGATCTACCAGACGGCGACGTTCTCGGTGCCGGACGCGGAGCTGTTCGCACACGCCGCGACCGAGCCGCGGGGCAAGGACTTCTACACCCGCTACGGCAATCCGAACCACGAGCAGGTCGCGGCGGTGGTCGCGGAGCTGGAGCACACCGAGGTGGCGATGGTCACCGCGTCCGGCATGGCCGCGCTCACCACCACCGTGCTGGGCCTGGTGTCCGCCGGTGACCACGTGATCGGGCAGAAGTCCACCTACGGCGGCACGGCATCGGTGCTGATGAACCTGCTGCCGCGGCTGGGCGTGTCGGTCACGCAGGTGGACCAGACCGACGTCGCGGCGTTCGAGAAAGCGCTTACCCGACAGACCCGGCTGATCCTGGTGGAGACGCCGAGCAATCCGCTGCTGCGGATCACCGATCTCGGCGCGGTCGCGGAGCTGGCCCGCGCGCATGACGTGCTGACGATGGCGGACAACACCTTCGCCACCCCGATCAACCAACGGCCGGCGGAGTTCGGCATCGATCTGGTCTGGCACAGCGCGACCAAGTACCTCAACGGCCACACCGACGTGTCCGCCGGAGTGCTGGCCGGGCCGGCGGAGATCCTGGACCGGGTCTGGGACACCGCCGTGCTCACCGGCGCCGTGCTCGGCCCGTTCGACGCGTGGCTGTTGCTGCGCGGCCTGCGCACCCTGCCGCTGCGGATGCCTCGGCACAACGCCAACGGCCAGGCTCTCGCGGAGACACTGAGCGCTCATCCGGCGGTGGCGCGTGTGCACTACCCGGGCCTGCCAACGCACCCACAGCATGCGTTGGCGGCCAAGCAGATGAGCGGCTTCGGCGGTGTGCTCGGGATCGAGCTGGTCGGCGGTTACGACGCGGCTGACGCGTTCATCGACCGGCTGACCTACGCCCGCCGGTCGGCCAGCCTCGGCGGCGTCGAGTCGCTGGCCGTGCACCCGGCGTCCATGTGGCGAGGAATGCTCAGCGACGACCAGATCGCCGCGTCGGGGGTTCCTCTCGGCCTGGTCCGGCTGGCCGCCGGCACCGAGGACACGGACGACCTGGTCGCCGACGCACTGGACGCACTGAACCACGCGGAGGGAATCTACTGATGCGGACCCTGATCTCGGGCGGTGTGATCATCAGCCTCGACCCCGCCGTCGGCGACCTCGGCCGAGGCGACGTGCTGGTCGAGGACGGCGTGATCGCGGCCGTCGCCGAGCGGATCGACGCGGCCGACGCCGAGGTGATCGACGCGGCGGACCGGATCGTCATGCCCGGCTTCGTCGACAATCACCGGCACACCTGGCAGACGGCATTCCGCGGTATCGGCGCCGACTGGACGTTCGACGACTACGTCGTGGCGATGCACGGCACGCTCAAACCGCACTACACGCCCGAGGACATCTACCTGGGCAACCTGCTCGGCCGGCTGGAGGCCCTGCACTCCGGCGTGACGACCATGCTGGACTGGTTCCACGCCGCGCGGAGCCCCCAGCACGCCGACGCCGCCTTGGCCGGCCTGCGCGACGCGCCGGGACGGTCCATCTTCTGCCACGGCGCGGGATATCGCACCAACGAACGGATCGAAGCCGAGGTCCGTCGCGTCCGGGCCGGGGTCTCCGACACCGGGCTCGTCACGATGGCCCTGGGCCTGCGCGGCCCCGGTGAGGCCACAATGGACAGTGTCGCCGCGGACATGAAGCTGGCGGCCGAGCTCGGGCTGCGCACCAGCATGCACGTCGACGGCCTGTCCGGCGGCCGGCCGATCGCCGAGCTCCACGCGCACGGCCTGCTGTCCGCGAGCACGACCTTCGTGCACGCCAACGGGATCAGCGACGACGAGCTGAGCATCATCGCCGACGCCGGGGCCTCGGTGTCGATCAGCCCGGACGTCGAGGCCAAGATGGGCTTCGGCTGGCCGGAGACCGGCCGGGTGCTGTCCGCCGGTCTGCGCCCGACGCTGTCCGCCGACGACTGCCCGGCCGCCGCCGGGGACCTGTTCGCCGCGATGCGCACCGCGTTCGCCGTGCAGCGCGGCCTTGGCGGCAGCCTGAACTCCCGGGACCTGCTGTCCTTCGTCACGGTCGACGCAGCCGAGTCGTGCGGTCTCGACGGCCGAACCGGCAGCCTCACTCCGGGCAAGGCCGCCGACATCATCCTGCTGCGGGCCGACGACCCGACCGTCTTCCCGGTCACCGACCCGGTCGGCACCATCGTCACGGCCGGCCATCCCGGCCTGGTCGACACGGTTCTCGTCGCCGGCCGGGTGGTCAAGCGCAACGGTCGCCTGCTCGGCGTCGACCTGCCGGCGCTGCAGGCCCGGCTGCTGGCGTCACGCAACCGGATCGCGGCGGACGCCGGCGTTCCGGTCAACGGCACATGGCGCCCCCGACCTGGTTCGAAAGACGCCTGAGCTCGCTGGGTCCTGGCGTCAGCTGGGTAGCGGTGAGGCGAGCCGTTCCCGCACCACCGCGAGCAACGCGGTCCCGTCGGGCGAACCCAAGCCGGTGCACGGGTCCCAACCCGGCGACGCGGGATAGCCCTGGTTGTCGCCGGCGGTCACGTCCCGGAAGCCAGCGGTCAACGCACCGGCCCGAGCTTCCTTGTACAGCAACGGTTGCAGCAGGCCGAGCGGCCGGCCCAGGTGCTGCACGAGCCGAGCGACCAACGCCGACCAGAGCGGGGCGACGGCGCTGGTACCGCCGGCGGGATAGCTCTTGCCGTGCACGAGAACCATGTACCCGGTCTTGGGATCGGCGACGGCGGCGACATCGGGCACGCCGCGACCGGACTCCGGTACACCGCAAGCGGATTGGTACGAGGGGCGAGGAAAGAACGTGCTCACGCCACCGCCGGTGGCGTGGTCGCCGACGCCGTTGTTCCACACGGTCTCTCCGCTGATGACGCCGGTCGAGGCATCGGCGGTCAGCGAGGTTCCGCCGCAGGACAACACATTCGGGCTGGAGGCGGGGAAGTCGACGTGCTGCTTGCCATCGGTCTGCTCGTCGGCGGCACCCCAGTCACCAGAGGACGCGACAACGGTGACGCCGAGGGCAGCGGCATCGGCGAAGGCATCGTCGAGGGCGAGGCGGGTCTGCTCGGTCCACAGATCCTCGGCAGCACCCCAGCTGATGCTCACGGCGGCCGGCGTGGGCGAGGCGTGCACGGCGGTGCTGACGGCGTCGACGAAGCCCTGGTCGGTGTTGGGCGCGAAGTAGACGAGCTGCTGCACCTCGGGCACGAGCCCGCCGATGACCTCGATGTCCAGCAGCACCTCGTCGTCGGACGGGTCGCCGGGCGTGTTCACGCCACCGTCCACACTGACCACCGTCACCGGCACCGGACCGACACCCAAGCCCTGGAAGTACGTCGACAACTCGGCGTCGGTGTAGCCGCCGCCGAGCTCGATCACGGCGATGGTCTGCGTAACCCCGGGAACCGCCGCCGGAAACCCGTAGATCTTGGCCAGCTGCGGCGGCGTGTAGCCCATCGCGGTACCGGCGTCGGCCCGCGGCCGACGGGCCTGCGGACGGTCGTCCAATCCCAGCACAGCCGTCACGATGCCGCCGAGCTCGGCCGGCACCTCCAGGTCGCCGACCCGATGCCGCCGCCGCGTGCCGTCCATCGACACGGCCTCCAGCGACACGCCGAACGCCCGGTGGAGAGCGGCCAGATCGCCCCGTACGGACAACCGCCGCGAGGCGATGTCCTCGGCGACGACCTCCACGCCGAGTCCACTCAGGACAGCACGAACCCGTTGCACGTCAGCGGGATCGGCGCCATACCGGGCAGCCAGCTCCTGCCGGCCGATCACCGCCGGCCCGGAAACAAGACCGGCCGGCAGCTCGGCCCGCCGCCGCAGCACCACCGTGGCGGTGACTACGGTCGACGGATCGAGCGTGCCGGCCGGCGTGAGGCCGTGGGCCGCCGGTCGAGTGCTTCCGGGTAGGACTACTCGTGCTGGCATGCCCCGATGGTCACAGGACCACCGGCAACTCCTCAAGTCCGTGCATCAGAACGCTGATCCGCCACTGGAGTTCCTCGGCCGGCACGGCCAGCTTCAGGTCCGGGAACGCGGCCAGCAGGCCACGGAAGGCGATCTCGCCCTCCAGCCGGGCCAGCGGCGCGCCCAGGCAGTAGTGGATGCCGTGGCCGAAGGCCAGGTGCCCACCGACCGGGCGCGAGATGTCCAGCTGGTCGGCGTGGTCGAAGTGGTTCTCGTCCCGGTTGGCCGAGCCCAGCCCGACCAGCACCAGCTGCTCGGCCGGGATCGTCACGTCACCCAGCACCACCGGCTCGGTCGTGTACCGGAACGTCGACATGTTGACCGGGCTGCGGTAGCGCAGGAACTCGTCGATGGCGGTGGGCATCAGCGACGGGTCGGCCTTGAGCCGCTCGAGCTGGTCGGGGTTGGTCAGCAGGGCCAGCACGCCGTTGCCGATCAGGTTCACCGTGGTCTCGTGGCCGGCGATCAGCAGCAGGAAGGCCATGGAGACCAGTTCCTTCTCGCTGAACCGGTCGTTGTCCTCGCTGGTCTCGATCAGCGCGGACAGCAGGTCGTCGCCGAGGTTGGCCCGCTTGTCGGCGATGAGCTTGGTGAAGTACTGCACCATCCACATGCTGGCCTTGCCGACCTCGTCGGGGCCGGCGCTGGAGATGATGATGTTGGAGTTGACCCGGAAGGTGTCCCGGTCCTCGTCGTCCACCCCGAGCAGCTCGCTGATCACGGTGATCGGCAGCGGGAAGGCGAACACGTCGAGCAGGTCGACCCGGTCGCCGGTGGACAGCTTGCCCAGCAGCTCGGCGGTGATCTCCTCGATCCGCGGCCGCAGCTGCTCGATCCGCCGCGCGGTGAACGCCTTGGTGACCAGGCGGCGCAGCCGGGTGTGGTCCGGCGGGTCCATGGCCAGCATGTGCGCGTTCAGGTCGTCCGCGAACGGACGGGCCTCGGCGTCGTCGATCCGGTTCTTCGCCGACACCTCGTTCATGCCGGCACTGCTCTTGTGCACGGTCGGGTCGGCCAGCAGGGTCCTGGCCTCCTCGAAGCGGCTGACCACCCACACCTTGAAGCCGTTGGGCGTGGCGACCAGCCGGGCCGGGGCGTCCGCGCGCAGCTCGGCCTGGTAGCGCTGCGGATCCTGGAAGAACTCCGGCGTGAAGAAGTTCGCGGGCGCCGTCTCGGTGCCTGTCATGGGTCTTCCCCCTAACCATGCAAACTGATTGGTGTTCCCCAACTATAGGTTAACCCCGTTCACACCAGTCTGCCCACGTGCTCCCCCGGGCGCATCCATTATCACCGAATGTGCCCGGGCTCACAGGCCCACCTCGCTAGCGCTCGGCGGGTCTGCGACCCAGCTCCCTGTATTGAATTGGTGCCCTCGCAAGCTCGGTCACAGAATCCTCAGCCCAGGCACCCCGGTCCCAACAGGGCCTTGAGATCGCCCATCAGTGAGGGTGACGGCTCCACCCGCAGGCCGTCGTCCAGCCGCAGCATGGTGCCGCGCCGGCCGTTCATCAGGTTCAGGTGCACCTCGGTCGAGCCGGGATGCGACTTGAGCACGTCCTTGAGCTGCGCCACCAGCGGCCGGGTGCACTTGGCCGCGTGCATGGTCAGCTTCACCGGCATGCCGCTGGCCGCCATCTCCAGGTCCGGCAGGGCCAGGTCGTTGGCGATCAGCGAGATCCGGTCGTCCCGCTTGGCGATGCGGGCCTTGACCAGCACGATCGCGTCCTCGGCCAGGCTCATGCCGACCACCGAGTAGGTCTTCGGGAAGAACAGCACCTCGATGCCGCCGGCCAGGTCCTCCAGCTGCGCCGACGCCCACGAGTCGCCGGACTTGTTGATGCGCCGGGTCACCGAGGCCAGGATGCCGCCGACGGTGACCTGCGCGCCGTCGGGCAGGTTGCCTTCCAGGATGGTGGCGATCGCGGTGTCCGACTGCGCCTCCAGCACCCGCTCCACGCCGTTGAGCGGGTGGCCGGACACGTACAGGCCGAGCATCTCCCGCTCCAGCGTCAGCTGGTGCTTGGAGTCCCACTGCTCGTCGGGCACCTTCACGTCGAACACGCCGGCCCCGAGGTCCTCGCCGCCGTCGCCGCCGCCGAACAGGTCGAACTGGTTCTCCGCCTCGGCCTTCTTGGTCACCATCATCGCGTCGACCGCGTCGATGTGCACCATGTGCAGGCCCTTGCGCGGGTGGCCGAGCGAGTCGAATGCGCCCGCCTTGATCAGTGATTCGATGACCTTCTTGTTGCAGGCGTTGATGTCCACCTTGCGCAGGTAGTCGGAGAAGTCGGTGAACGCGCCCTTGCTGGTGCGCGCGGCCACGATCGACTCGACCACGTTGGCGCCGACGTTGCGGATCGCGCCGAGGCCGAACCGGATGTTCTCGCCGACCGGCGCGAACTCGCGCATCGAGTCGTTGACGTCCGGCGGCAGCACCGTGATGCCCATCTTCCGGCACTCGGCCAGGTAGATGGCGGCCTTGTCCTTGTCGTCGCCGACCGAGGTGAGCAGGCCGGCCATGTACTCGGCCGGGAAGTTGGCCTTGAGGTAGGCCGTCCAGTACGACACCAGGCCGTACGCGGCCGAGTGCGCCTTGTTGAAGGCGTAGTCGGCGAACGGGACCAGGATCTCCCAGAGGGTCTTGACGGCGTCCTGCGGGTAGCCGTTGTCCAGCATGCCCTTCTCGAAGCCGGCGTACTCCTTGTCCAGGATCTCCTTCTTCTTCTTGCCCATCGCGCGGCGCAGCAGGTCGGCCTGTCCCAGCGTGTAGCCGGCCAGCTTCTGCGCGATGGCCATGACCTGCTCCTGGTACACGATCAGGCCGTAGGTGGTGCCGAGGATGTCCTTGAGCGGCTCGGCCAGCGCCGGGTGGATCGGCGTGATCTCCTGCTGCTTGTTCTTGCGCAGCGCGTAGTTCGTGTGCGACTTCGCGCCCATCGGGCCCGGCCGGTAGAGCGCGCCGACGGCGGAGATGTCCTCGAAGTTGTCCGGGCGCATCAGCCGCAGCAGGTCGCGCATGGGCCCGCCGTCCAGCTGGAACACGCCCAGCGTGTCGCCCCGGCCCAGCAGCTCGTAGGTCTTCTTGTCGTCCAGCGCCAGGGTGTCCAGGTCGGGCGGCGTCTTGCCGTTGAGCTTGATGTTCTTCATCGTGTCGTCGATGACGGTGAGGTTGCGCAGGCCGAGGAAGTCCATCTTCAGCAGGCCGAGCGTCTCGCAGGTCGGGTAGTCGAACTGCGTGATGATCGAGCCGTCCTGCGGCCGCTTCCACACCGGGATGTGGTCGGTCAGCGTCTCCGCGGACATGATCACCGCGCAGGCGTGCACGCCGGCGTTGCGGATCAGGCCCTCCAGGCCGCGGCCGGTGTCGATGATCTCCTTGACCTGCGGGTCCTGCTCGTACAGGGCGCGGATCTCGGTGGCCTCGTTGTAGCGCTTGTGCTGCGGGTCGAACAGGCCGTTGAGCGGGATGTCCTTGGCCATCACGGCCGGCGGGTAGGCCTTGGAGATCCGGTCGGCCACCGCGTAGCCGGGCTGACCGTAGAGCACCCGGGCCGAGTCCTTGATCGCCGCCTTGGCCTTGATGGTGCCGAAGGTGATCACCTGGGCGACCTTGTCCTCGCCCCACTTCTCCGTCACGTACCGGATGACGTCGCCGCGACGGCGCTCGTCGAAGTCGATGTCGATATCGGGCGGGGAGACACGGTCCGGGTTGAGGAAGCGCTCGAAGATCAGCCCGTGGGCCAGCGGGTCGAGGTCGGTGATGCCCATCGCGTAGGCGATCAGCGCGCCTGCCGCGGAGCCACGGCCCGGGCCGACCCGGATGCCGTTGTTCTTGGCCCACATGATGAAGTCGGCGACCACCAGGAAGTAGGCCGGGAAGCCCATCTGGAGGATGACGCCGATCTCGAACTCGCACTGCTTGCGGTGTTCCTCGTCGATGCCGTCCGGGAACCGACGCTCCATGCCGGCCCACACCTGCTGCTTGAAGTACTCGTCCTCGGTCATGCCCTCGGGGATCGGGAACCGCGGCATCAGGTTGTGGAACTTGAACATGTCGGTGGTGTCGACCTTCTCGGCCACCAGCAGCGTGTTGCGGCAGCCCTCCTGCCAGGCGTCGGAGGAGTCGATCGCGCGCATCTCGTCCGGCGACTTCAGGTAGTAGCCGGTGCCGTCGAACTTGAACCGCGTCGGGTCCTGCAGGGTCTTGCCGGTCTGCACGCACAGCAGCACGCCGTGGGCGTCCCGGTCGGTGTCGTAGGTGTAGTGCGAGTCGTTGGTCACCACGAACGGCAGCTTCAGCTGCCTGGCCACGTTGACCAGGCCGTCCCGGACCCGGCTCTCGATCTCGATGCCGTGGTCCATCAGCTCGACGAAGAAGTTGCCCTCGCCGTAGATGTCCTTCCAGTCCGAGGCCGCCTGCAGGGCCTCCTTGTCCTGCCCCAGCCGCAGCCTCGTCTGCACCTCGCCCGACGGGCAGCCCGTGGTCGCCATCAGGCCCTTGCTGTTGGCCGCCAACAGCTCCCGGTCCATGCGCGGCCACTTGCCCAGCTGGCCCTCCAGGCTGGCGTAGCTGGAGGCGCGCATCAGGTTGTGCAGGCCCTCGTTGCTCGCCGCCCAGATCGTCTGGTGCGTGTAGGCGCCGCTGGCCGACACGTCGTCGTTCTTCTGGTGCGGCTCGCCCCAGGTGATCCGTCGCTTGTCGTGCCGGGAGCCCGGCGCCATGTACGCCTCGATGCCGATGATCGGCTTCACCCCGGCGGCAGTCGCCTGCCGGTAGAAGTCGTAGGCCCCGTACATGTTCCCGTGGTCGGTGATCGCCGCCGCCGGCATGCCCAGCCGATCGCACTCGGTGAACATGTCCTTGAGCTTGGCGGCGCCGTCGAGCATCGAGTACTCGGTGTGCACGTGGAGATGCACGAACGAGTCGGACATAGGTGACGGCCTCCCCTGGCAGTACTGGAACCGCCGTCTATCTTGCCTCGGCTCCGCTGCGTGATCGTGGATGCCCTCCCGCGTTTCGCGACCCGACTTTGGACTAGCATATAACCGCAGTTCAGCGCAAGGTATTCGGTGCTGTGGTCGAAAGCTGAACCAGCACCGGGCCGGATGTCTGGCAGACCTGGCCGCAATCGGTCTCCAGCGTGCAGCACAGGGAGCAGACCGCGCCGCCGTGGTGGGCGCAGTCGACGATGTCGGGGAGCTCGTACGGGTCCTGGCACACCTCGCAGTCGTGGGTCACGGCGAGGTCGGCAGCGCCGGAGTCGGGGCCGGAGACCAGATTCGGCCGGGCCAGGTAGTACTTGCCGCCGGTCAGCTTCGCGGTGACCGGCACGGCGATCATGGCCAGCAGCAGGGCGATGAACGGGCTCCAGGCGGCGGCGATCTCACCGAAGGCGCCGAAGTAGGCGACGACGGAGACGACCGAGGCCAGCACCATGGAGCCGAAGCCGACGGGGTTGACGGCGTACAGGTAGGCCCGCTTGAACTCGACGTAGGGCGGGCTCCAGCCCAGGGGCTTGCAGATCACCAGGTCGGCGACGACGGCGCCGATCCAGGCGATGGCGACGTTGGAGTAGAAGCCCAGGATGTTGTTCAGGAAGGCGAAGGCGCCGAACTCCATGAGGGCCAACGCGATGCCGCAGTTGACCAGCACGTACCAGGCCCGGCCGGGATGGCGGTGCAGCACCCGGGAGAAGAAGTTGGCGAAGGACAGCGACCCGGAGTAGGCGTTGGTGGTGTTGATCTTGATCTGGGAGACCACGACGAACAACGCGGCCAACGGCAGGGTGACGGCGCCGAGCGCCGGGCGCACGGCCTCCACGTAGGGAGCGATCGGCTCCAGGACGGCGGACTGTCCGATCGCTCCCAACGCGCAGAACGCCAGGAACGCCCCGCCCAACTGCTTGAGCGCGCCCAGCACCACCCAACCGGGCCCGGCGGCGATGACGGCCGCCCACCAGGCCCGCCGGTTGGCCTCGGTCTTGGCCGGCATGAACCGCAGGTAGTCGGCCTGCTCGCCGATCTGCCCGATCAACGACAGCGCCACACCGGCGCCGAGGCCGACGCCGGTCAGCGACAGCCCGCCGCCGAACGACGTGAACTGGCCGAACTTCTCCGGATGCGTGGCCAGCACGACCACGAACGGCAGCACCAGACCGGCGATCCACACCGGCTGCGTCCACACCTGCATCCGGGCCAGCGCCCGCATGCCGAACAGCACGAACGGCAGCACGATCAACGTGGTCAGCAGGTAGCCGAGCGCCAGGGGTAAGCCGAAGGCCAGCTGGAACGCCTGGGCCATGATCGACCCCTCCAGCGAGAAGAAGATCACCGTGAAGCTGGCGTAGATCAGCGACGTCAGCGTGGACCCGAAGTAGCCGAAGCCCGCGCCCCGGGTCAGCAGGTCCATGTCGACGCCGTAGCGGGCGCAGGCGGTGGCGATCGGGATGCCGGTCAGGAAGATGACCACGGCCGCGATGCCGATGGCCACCGCGGCCGACGAGAAGCCGTGCAGCATCACGATGCTCGCGCCGATGGCGAAGTCGGCCAGGTAGGCGATGCCGCCAAGGGCCGTGCTGGCCACCGAGAACGGGGACCACCGGCGGAACGACTGGGCGGCGTAGCGCAGCGAGAAGTCCTCGCTGTCCTCGTTCGCCGCGAGCCAGGCGTAACGACGCTTGGGCGCGGTCTCCGGCGCGGTGACGGTCATGGACATCGACGGTAGGAAGGCCGTTTTACGTCCAGGTTCCGGCGCTGTAACCCCACCTGGGCAGGTGATCTTCCGCGATGCGGCGCACCGGGACGGACGGCGCGCCGGGCGACCGGGTAGCGTGCCAGCCGTGGCCGTGCCGGATCCTGTCGACTTCCGTCTGCTCTCGCTGATCGCCGAGATGGGACGGGCCGCCGTGCACGACGTCGCGGCGCGACTGGGCATGGACCCGCGGGAGGCGGCCGCCCGCCTGGTCGCGCTGTCCGCGCAGGGCATGCCGCTGCTGGTCGGCGTGGAGTGCGACCCGAACGGGATCAGGGCGGCGCTGGCCGCCGCCAGCCGTCCGCCGCAGCAACAGCAGTGGCCGGGCTACCAGCAGCAGCCGCAGTACGCGCCACCGCAGCAGCAGATGCCGCAGGTGGGGCAGCCCCAGTACCAGCAGCACCCCCAGCCGCAGTACGCTCCCCCGCCCCAGTACGCCGCGCCGCCGCAGAGCGTGCCGTTCCCCGCGCAGCAGCAGGCCGCGCCGGTTCAGCCCGCCGCGCCGCCGCAGCCGCCCGCTGGCGGCACGTGGGGCCCGCCGCAGACCGCTGCGTGGGCCCGTGGCGACGAGCAGACCGTCACCGCCGCGCCCGTGCCGACGCCCAAGTTCACCGTGGGCTCCTCGCAGCAGACCGTCGGCCTCGAGGGCGAGCAGCTGTCCATCCAGCTCGTCGAGGTCGTCGACCCGGCCGACTTCCTGTTCACCGCCGCCGGCTACCGGCTCCAGGAGGGCGAGCGGGCCGTGGTCGTGCACACCGAGCTGACCAACCGCGGCACCGTGCCGTTCTCCTCGCTGCCCGACCTGTACCTGCTGCTCATCGCCGCCGACGGGCAGACCGTGTCCAAGGCCCCGGTGTCGCTGTCCTCCCGGCCGCCGCACCGCATCGGCGTGCAGCCGGGCGAGACCGCCGGCGGGCACACCGTCTACGTGCTGCCGGACTCCACCGAGCTCACCTCGGTCCGCTGGAGCCCGCGCCCCGACGACCCCGCCCACTCCCTCACCTGGGAGATCGAG
>DATJJB010000293.1:0-32793 GCA_035492655.1 Kutzneria sp.
GGTGGCGGGCAAGTCGTTCGTGGACACGCCGTCACGGTAGGTCGCCGCACCCGGCCGCGCATTCCCTACCTTGCGATGTCAACCCACGAAAATTGCGACTCCGTCAACTCGAGGCCGCGCGGTACCCGGACGGTGACATCCCGGTTTCGCTGCGGAACGCGGCGGTCAGCCTGGCGGGCGAGGCGAATCCGCACAGATGCGCGATTTCGGTGATGGACAGCTCGGACCGGGCCAGGTGCCGCCGCGCCCGGTCGACGCGGACCTTGGTCAGGAACCGGTACGGCGTCTGCCCGGTCGCCGCCTTGAACACCCGCAGGAAGTGGAACGGGCTCAGGTCGGCCACCGCCGCCATCTCGGCCAGGGTCAGCGGCTGCTGATGGTTGTCACGGATGAACCGCGCCGCCCGCCGCACCCGCTGGTCCTCCCGCCCGAACTCGCGCGGCGCCGGCGCGACGGCGTGCGCGGTGAGCAGATGCGCAGCCAGGAACGTCGCCGCCGACTCGGCATAGAACTCGTCAACTCCGTTGCCGGCGGCCGTGCACAAGGCGTCGATCACCGAAGACAGCACGGGATCCTCGACCGCCAGCGCGTCCGGCCGGCCCAGTCGAGCGGCGTCCCGACCCCACAGCTCCACGCACGTGCGGTCGATCAGGGCACTCGGCAGCTCGACATGCGTGGTGAGCGTACGTTCCGTGCCGCACCAGCGGATGTCGGTCGACTGTCCCGGGGCGGTCAGTCCGATCGTGCCGGGACCGTAGTTCGCGGCGTGCCAACGGCTTCCGTGCCGCGACTCGATGGTGTGCCGGCCAGCATTGACCAGCACGATGGACTGGTGGTCGCTCGGCGGCAGGTGCAGCTCGGCCCGCTCGGCGTTGTCGAACCGCGTCAGCCGCAGCGAGGTCCAGCCCACCTCTGGCCAGTCGTCTCGTCTTCGACGAACGTTCTCCGCGGTCATGCCCCGCAGTATTCATCTTCGCCGCGGTAAACGTGGCGAAGGCGGACGCGGATAGCCGCGCGGTGCGGCAACGTGTAGTCAAACGGACACGAAGTCCACTGTGGACTGGGTCAGGCGACCGGCGGCGCGACGTCGTAGGAGATCCGCCCGGCCGGCAGGTAGAACAGCGCGATCAGCGCGCCGCCGCGGACCTCCGGGTAGTGGTGGCTGCCCGGTCCCGGCGCGGTCCAGCCCGGCCCCTGCCAGCCGCGCGGACCCATCAGCTCCGCGCCCGGCGTCAGCGGCACGACCAGGTTCAGCTCCCCGTACGGGTGCTGGTGGTACTGGCCGCGGAACGGCTCGACGCTGTCCATGTACACCGCGGTGACGCTGAAGTAGTTCAGCACGTCGGCCGGGTCGGCGATGCGGCTGCGGCGGTAGTGCGCGCCGTCCACCTCGATGTTGGCCGCCCAGCCGTCGCGCACGCCGTCGGTGATCATGCGGGCCAGGTCCTCGTACAGCTCGCTGCCCGGGCCGTACGTGGTGTTGAGCCAGGTCTCCAGCTCGCCGCCGGCGGTGCGGTTCTTGACCTGGTCGAGGAACGGGATGCTGCGGTCGATCAACTCCTGAGCGGTGGTCACGTCGCGCCTCCTGCCGTGCGGGATGCGACCAACGGTAGGAGGAGGTTAGGTTACAGTCAATAGGTGTAACTGAACTGGCGCTCGCCGTCCTGCCACGAGTCGGTGGCGACCAGACCGGCGGCTTCGGCGACGGCGATGGAGGCGTGATGGTCCGGGTGGATGTGCGCGACCACGGTGCGGATCGACTGCCGGCCGAGCCACTCCACCAGCCCCCGCGCGGCTTCCTTGGCGATGCCCCGGCCCTGCCAGGCCGTGCCCACCAGCCAGGCGACCTCGGCGGTCGGACCGGGCCCGAGCGTGGCCTGCACGGTGCCGGTCAGCCGCCCGTCGAGGCTGATCACCCAGTTCAGCCAGGTGATCGCCGGGTCGGGCGAGCCGGCGACCAGGTGGCGGTAGCGGATGCGCAGCCGGTCGACGGTGCTCGGCGCGCCACCGATGAACGTGTGCAGCGCCGGGTCGGCCAGCACGACGGCCATCTCCTCGGCGTGCTCAACCCGCAGCGGCAGCAGCTCCAGCCGGGCGGTGCGGATCACTTGCGCACGGGATGGCGGGCGGCGTTGACGCACTGGAAGACGTACAGCGCCCCGGACCACACGTGCATCAGCAGGCCCCAGCCGGCGAAGCCGTAGCCGATCGGGCCGGCGATCAGCGCGGTGCCCGGGCCGACCTGGGCCAGCAGCAGGATGGGCAGCGCGTACAGCAGGCAGAAGGTGCCGGCCTTGCCGAGATAGATCACGTCGGGTGCGTCGTAGCCGGCCCGGCGCAGCAGCGGCAGGCAGAGCGTGACGGCGAGGTCGCGCAGCAGGATCAGGCCGAAGAACCACCAGGGCAGGATGTCCCGCACCACGAAGGCGAACGCGGTGGCCAGGATGTAGAGCCGGTCGGCGGCCGGGTCGAGCAGGGCGCCGAGCCGGCTGGCCTGGTTGAGCCAGCGGGCCAGCTTGCCGTCCAGCCAGTCCGAGATGGCGGCCAGCGCGAGCACGACGATGGCCCACACGTCCTCGCGCGGGCCGAGCAGCAGCCACAGGAAGAGCGGCACGCCCGCCAGGCGCAGGATGCTCAGCAGGTTGGGGACGGTGAGCACCCGGTCGGACCGTACGTGCGCGTTGCCTTGGACCACAGGCGCAAGCCTAGGTGACCGACAGGTTCCCGCTAGCCGGCACTACGCGTGTCGCCGGACGAGGTTCCGGCGACACGCCGAAAGTCTCAACGGGAACGGGACCAGCCGCGGAGCTGGAGCTCGTCACCGGTGTAGAAGCGCGGGCGGCCGCGGTCGTCGACGCCGACCCAGCGGGCCCGGCCGTGCGATCCCTCCAGGACGTACGCGTGCCCGCCGCTCCACACGACGCTGCACGGCGCGGTCGGCAGCGGACGGGAGGTACGGGTCGCCTCGGACTGGCTGATTGCCTCGGCAGTGACGCTCATGACTGGCTGAATCCTCCGTGAGGGGTTCCGTCCGGGAAGTTGTCGCCCGGTGGCTGTGCGTTACCCCGACCCGGACGATTCTGGACCCGTTTCCGCCGCCGAAACCCGATTCCGGCCCCGCCCGCGCCCGCCGGGCCGATTCCTCGCCCAGCTGCGATCCCCGTCACGTGATCGACTCGTGCCGGGGGTCACCGCCGATGCCGTTCGGCGCAGCTGCGCGACCGACCATCGGCCACCCGTCCCGGTACCGCCGATCGGCCGCACTGGTCACACCGGGGCTGACCTGCCCAGTTCGGTCAGCCGGGCGCGCATGCGCCGTTGCCACGGCTCGAGACCGGCTCGGGTGAACAGGTCGAGCGCGTCGGCCAGTCGTCGCCGGCCGAGGCGGGCGTCGCCGTCGCGCAGCGCCAGTTCGGCCAGGCTCCAGCAGGTCGTGGCCTCCCCGAACACGTCGCCGATCTCGGCGAACGCCCGCTGGCAGCCGCTGAGCACCCGCTCGGCGCGGGCGGTGTCGCCGCGCGTGACGAGCACATGCCCGAGTTGGCGGACACAGCGCAGCTCGCCGAGGCGGTCGCCGAAGCCCCGGTACAGCGCGGTCGCCTCGGCCAGCCACCGCTCGGCGGCGTCCAGGTCGCCCCACTTGCAGTGCGAGGAGCCGAGGAAGTGCAGCACCTGGGCCTGCCCGTACAAGTCGCCGAGGTCGCGGAACCCGGACAGCGCCGCCGCCAGTGCCGCCTTGGCCGCGTCCACGTCGCCGAGATCCCGATCGACCAGCCCCAGACAGAACCCGGCGTTGATGCGGCCGCGAGCGTCGTGTTCGTATTCGGCGGCAGCCTGCGTGAAGCACTGCCGGGCCAGGTCGAAGCGGCCGTTGTGGTGGTGGACGTCGCCGAGCGCCATCAACGCGTGCGCATGGGACAGCCGGTCGCCGGCCCACAGCTCCGCCGCCTGCGTCAGCAGCCGCGAGGCCAGCACGTGCCGGTCCTGGGCGAAGCAGAGCCGGCCGAGGCCGTACCGCATCCGGGCCTCGCCCCACCGGTCGCCGGCCGTCACGGCAGCGGCGAGCGCCCGCTCGTGGCAGCGCCGCCAGTCGTCCCAGTAGCCGCGTAGCTCCAGGAACCCTTCGCAGGCCGCGGCCAACCGCCATGCGTGTTCCGCGTGCCCGGCGGCGGCCTGTTCGATGGCCACGGCCAGTTGCGGCCGTTCCAGCTCGAACCAGGCCATCGAGTCGCCGGCTGACGCCACGCCCCGACCTGGCCGGTGCGGCAGCCAGCCGGCGTTGGGCAGCAACGACTCCGCTGCTTCAGCCCGGGACAGCCAGGCGTCCAACGACCGTGACACGGCCTCCTCCCGCTCGGCGGCGTCCACCTGTTCACGGGCGTAAAGGCGGACCAGCCCGTGCATCCGATACCGACCGGCGACCTCGTCCAGCAGTTGGGCGTCGACGAGGTCCTCGACGAGCCGCTCGGACCGGTGCGCCGGCCGGTCCAGGACAGCGGCGGCCAGCGACGGCGAGTACTCCGTGTTGTCGAGCGATCCCAGCAGCCGCAGCGCCCGCCGACGCTCGTCGTCCAACGCTCGGTAACCGGTTGCGAGGCTGGCTCGCACTTGCATGTCGCCGGCTTCCAGGCCGTCCAACCGCCGCTGCTCGTCGGCCAGCTGGGCCACCAGCCAGCTCAGCGGGCGGCTGGTCCGGGCGGCCAGCCGCGCGGCGGCGATCCGCAGCGCCAGCGGCAGCCCGCCGCACTGCCGGACCAGGTCCGCGGCGGCGTCGGGCTCGGCGGCGACCCGGGCCGCGCCGAGGACGGTGGCCAACAGCCGTAGCGAGTCCGCCGCGTCCAGCACGGTCAGGTCCACGGTTCGCGCACCGGCCAGACCGGTCAGCCGGTTGCGGCTGGTGATCAGCACGGCCGAATGCTCGTCGCCCGGAATCAGCGGCCTGACCTGGGCTTCGTCCACCACGTCGTCCAACACCAGCAGCACCCGCCGGCCGGCCAGCCGGTCGCGCAGCAACGTCGAACGGCCCTCGACGCTGTCCGGGAGGTGGGTGCCGAGCACGCCGAGCAGCCGTAGCAACCGCCCCAGCACCTCGGCCGGGTGGACCGGGCCGGTGGCGTCGCTCAACGCGGCGTGCAGGCGGCCGTCCGGGAAATGACTGCGGAGTTGGTGGCCTATATGGACAGCGAGGGCGGACTTGCCGACGCCGGACATGCCGGCGATCACCTGCACCACCGGCCGGCCGCAGTGCCAGGACGGCGCGGCCAGCCGGTCCGTCAGCTCGGCGGCGACGGATGCTCGCCCGACCAGGTCCACGTCCGGCGGCAACGACTGCGGCCCCACGACAACTCGGTCCGGCGTCCAGTCCAGCACCGGATCACCGGCCAGCACGCCACGTTCCAGCTCCCGCAACCGCTCCCCCGGCTCGATGCCCAACTCGCCGACGATCACCGACCGCGCCTGCCGGTACGTCTCCAGGGCGTCGGCCGTGCGCCCGGCGCGGTGCAGGGCCAGCATGAGCTGGGCTCGGAACGGCTCGTGCAGCGGCGAATCGGCGACCAGGCCGGCGAGTTCGCCCAGCAGGTCGGCGTGCCGGCCGAGCCGGAGGTCCGCGTCGATGCGCCGCTCAAGGGCGTTGATCCGCAGCTCGGCCAGCCAAGGCCCGGCCACGGCGTGCAGCGACGGCGACGGCACGTCCGACAACGCCGGCCCCCGCCACAGATCCAGCGCCTCGCGCAACCGTTCCGCCGCGACGGCCGGCGGCGCTTCCTCGGCCTCCGCGACCAGCGCGCGGAACACGTCAAGGTCGAGCTGCCCCGGCTCCACTTCGATCAGATATCCCGGCGGCCGGGTGCGCAGCGGGTCCACTCCGGACAGCGTGCGCCGCAGCCGCAGCACGTACCCCTGCAACGTCGCCTTCGCGCTGGACGGCGGCTCCGTGCCCCACAGCCGTTCGGCCAGCTCGTCGACCGAGACCGGCCGGTTGGCGCTGAGCAGCAGCGCCGCCAGCACGACCCGGTGCTTGGCCGCCGGCAGCGCTGTCGGCTTGCTGTCGATCTCGACCGCGAGCGGGCCGAGCACCCCGTAGCGCACCCCCACAAAGGAGATAATGCCCGTATTGGCAAGCACGATCTTGGGGGAACGAGTGTCTCCAGTCACCATCGTCACCGGCGGCAGCCGCGGCATCGGCGCGGCGGCGGTGCGCCGCCTGGCCGCCGACGGGCACGCGGTGTGCCTGTCGTTCCGGGAGAACGTCGACGCCGCCGAGAAGATCGTCCGCGAGGTGGTGGACGCCGGCGGCCGGTGCATCGCGGTGCGGGCCGACGTGTCCCGTGAGGACGACACCGAGGTGCTGTTCCGCACCGCCCGCGAGGAACTCGGGCAGATCACCGGCCTGGTGGCCAACGCCGGCGTGACCAGCCCGATGGCTCCGCTGGCCGACCAGCCGGTCAGCCAGCTGCGCTACCTGGTCGAGGTGAACGTGCTCGGCGTGTTGTTGTCGGCTCGGCGGGCGATCCAGGCGATGTCCACCGCGCGTGGCGGCAACGGTGGCTCCATCGTGCTCGTCTCCTCCTCGTCGACCATTCACGGCGGGCCCGGCGAGTACGTGCACTACTCGGCGTCCAAGGGCGCGGTCGACGTGCTGACCGTGGGCCTGGCCAAGGAAGTGGCCAAGGAGGGCATCCGGGTCAACACGGTGGCCCCCGGCATGGTCGACACCGAGATCCACGCCCTGTCCGGCGACCCGGAGCGGGCCTGGAAGGCCGCCGGCCGGATCCCGCTGGGTCGCCCGGGCGACCCAGCGGAAATCGCGAACGCGATCGCCTGGCTCATGAGCGACCAGGCGTCCTACACCTCCGGCGCCATTCTGCGGGTGGCCGGCGGCATCTGATCACACGTCGTTGTACGTGAGCTTCAGCAGATCCGTCGCCTTGAGCGTCGGCGTGGACAACGCGGTGCCACCGGAATTGACCATCGTGAGCGGAGTTCCGGTGTTGCCGCCGATCCAGCCGGCGTTGTTGGCCAATGCCTGCGCGTCGTCGAAATAGACCACGCCGTAATCGGGCAGGGTGGTCGGCGAGCCGCCGACGTTCGGCGTTTCCACGATCCATTCCGCGACGTTGCCCCGCAACGTGGTGCCGCTGGGCGCGGTGATGGCGAACGACACCGACTGGTCGGTGCTGTCGTTGGTCAGCCAGATCGAGGCGGTGGTGGCCGAGGTGGCGCAGATCAGGCAGAACATGGTGTCGCCGGCCGAGATCGGGAAGTTCGAGATGGCGATCTCGAAGTCCGGGTACCACTCCCACCAGGCGTAGACCCGCTTCACCCCGTTGACCAGCGAGGACTCGGTGCCGGCCTGGAGCACGTCGGGCGAGCCCCAGCCGTCGATGCCGACCCAGGACGAGGAGTAGTACGAGGACTTGCCGCCCTTGGGGTCGGCCGGGTCGGCCACCGTCCACTCGCCCTCGACCCACTTGAACGAGTCGCCGGCCGCCGCGAACACCGCGCTGCCGGACCAGTTGGTCGAGGTCGCGTTGGCCGGACGTGCGGCCGCGAGCAGCTGGTCGGGTTCGGCGCTCGGCCCGCGCATCGGGCCGTGCACCTTGTCGGTGTTCCGCACGAACACCGGCTCGATTCTGGTGTACTTTCTGCTGACTCTGCGCTTCCACTGGGTGTAGAGCGGCCGCTCGGTGTCCTGGTCGGGACGGGCCGGGAAGCCGTGCACCAGCAGTTCACGCTGATCGGCGGTCAGCGGATCGAAATCGGCCGGCGGCGGGGTGAACAATCGGACGCCGAGGTCGCTCGGCGCCATCGTGGTCTCGGTCAATGCAAAGCACCTCCCGCGTGGCGTCGCGGCATTTCTGATCGATGCGGAAAACGACGTCACGTGCTTGGGAGGAGCCGCCCGGCGGTGGACAGATACAGTTGACCTCGTCGGCCAGCGATCCTGTCCGGCGACGGTGAACCGATGAAGGAGGAAGGATCCCTGTGGCTGAGATCCGCCGGGTGGGCGTGGTTGGCGCCGGACTGATGGGCTCGGGCATCGCGGAGGTGTGCGCGCGGGCCGGGCTGGACGTGATCGTCAGCGAGGCGAGCCCGGCCGCGATGGAGGCGGGCCGGGAGCGGATCGCCAAGTCGCTGGCTCGTGGCGTGCGCAGCGGCAAGCTGTCCGAACAGGACCGCGACGCCGCGCAGGACCGGATGCGTTTCACCACCGACCTCGGCGACTTCGCCGACCGCGAGCTGGTGGTGGAGGCCGTCGCCGAGAGCGAGCAGGTCAAGACCGACGTGTTCGCCACCCTGGACAAGGTGGTCACCGACCCGGACGCGATCTTCGCCTCCAACACCTCGTCCATCCCGATCATGAAGCTGGGCATGGCCACCCAGCGGCCGGCCAACGTGATCGGCATCCACTTCTTCAACCCGGTGCCGGTGCTCAAGCTGGTCGAGCTGGTGCCGTCCCTGCTGACCAGCCAGGAGACCGCGCTGCGGGCCCGTGGCTTCGCCGCCGGCCAGCTGCGCAAGGAGGTCATCACCGCCCAGGACCGGGCCGGCTTCGTGGTGAACTCGCTGCTCATCCCGTACCTGCTGTCGGCGATCCGGATGATGGAGTCGGGCTACGCCAGCGCCGGCGACATCGACCAGGGCATGGTGCTGGGCTGCGCGCACCCGATGGGGCCGCTGCAGCTGACCGACCTGATCGGCCTGGACACCACCAAGGCCATCGCCGAGTCGATGTACGAGGAGTTCAAGGAGCCGCTGTACTCGCCGCCGCCCCTGCTGCTGCGCATGGTCGACGCCGGCCTGCTGGGCAAGAAGTCGGGCCGCGGCTTCTACGACTACTCCGGCTGAGGCACGTCGGACGGCCGGGCAACCGATCAGCTGACCGGTTGCCCGGCCGGCCGACCGCATGTGACAAAAAATGTCGCCGGGTCACTTGCGGCGTAGGTGGATTCCCTCCAGGAGCTCGGGGATCAGCTGGGCGCCGCGGGAGCTGTCCACGACGGCGGTGGAGGTGACGGGGGCCATCAGCCAAGGCTGGCGGTAGCCGAGCACGGGTGAGTAGACCGGCACGAAACCCTGGTCGTAGAGCCAGATCGCGAAGTCGGTGGACAGGGTGCCCTTCTCGTCGACGGCGGCGGTGCCGTGCCACGGCAGCAGGGCGGAGCCGCCGAGGGCGGCGAAGCCGACGCGGCCGGGGGACGGCATGCTGACGGTGAGCCGGACGCGGTGCGTGAAGAGGCTGTCGTAGCCCAGTTCCCGGTCGGTGAGCACGGCCGACAGGTAGCGCACGGTGTCGCTCCACGCCTGCCGAAGGACCTGCCGGCGGGCCCGGACGACGGGAGCGGGGGTGGCCGGGTCGGCCAGCTGGTACGGGTCGGCGTAGACGGCCCGGGCCCAGGCCATGCGGTCCTTGCCCGGCGGCACGTCGAGGGCGACGGAGTGCAGGATGGACCGGAACATGTCCCGGAAGGCCAGCCCGCCGGGGGTGTGCTCGGCCATCGGGTCCACATCGGACACCCGGGACAGCACGCCCATCGGGTCGGCGGCGATGTCGAGCTCGCCGAACGCCTTGCGGAAGGTGTTCTGGAAGTACTCGATGAGCACGATGCGCTCACTGTCCAAAGAGGACCCTATCCGGCGCCGCGCCACGTCGTCGATGTCGGCGAACTCCAGGAAGTCCTGGCCGCCGACCAGCCGCAGGTACTGGTTGAGCTTGCGCAGGTAGGAGTCGACGATCACGGCCGGGCGGGGCCGGAAGTGGTGGCCGTCGGTGAGCACGGTGACGCGCAGACCGGGCGCGTACAGGCACTTCACGGTCTTCTGCAGCTCACGCAGCCGGACCAGCACGCCGAGCTCGGCCAGGTCGGGCAGCACGCCGGTGGCCTTGAGCCCGCTCTGGCTCTGCTTCACCGGGAACCCCGGCACCACGACCTGGATCGGCTGGTTCTGCCGTAGGAACGGCAGCAGGTCGTCGCGGGCCATCTCCGGCGTGTAGGTCGCGCGGGAGCCGCGATGGAACTGCTTGCGCATGAACACGTGGTGCAGCAGCAACACGGTTCGTTCCAACGGATCGGACACAGTGGACAGTGCGTCGCGCAGGTGCCCGGGCGCCGCGGCGGCCGTGCGTTGCGCGGCGGCGTCGGCCTCGGCGACGAGCCGGTCGATCACCGACAACGTTTGCGCCACCGAGAGATTGACGGCGTGCCCGCGCGCGGGCAGCCCCACGGACAGCTCGCTGACCTGCAACTCGGCGATGGAATGCGTGTGGGACAAGGCCGGCGCGCCGCTGCCGGCCTGCCGCGGCAGCCGTTCGAAGGTGGCGATCAGCGGGGCGCCGTCCGGCGGCGGGCAGCCGGGCGCGCGGTCGCTGACGAAGCCCGGCGCCTCCACGGCGATCACCAGCGCCCCCGGGAAGGAGTCCCGCAGCACCTGGCGGTTCTCGGTCAGGTCGTCGAACACGGCGACCACGTCCAGCTCGGCGAGCCGGCGCAGGTTCTCCACCTTGAGCTCGGCGATCGGCCGCACCCGGTCGTCGGGCAGGGTGAGCAGCCGCACGTGGTTGAGCCCACCCCGGGCCAGCACGGCCGTGGTGTGCTCGCGCACCCGGTCGCGCCGGCCGGTGTTGAACACGACCTCGCCGCCGGCGTCCTCCACGTCCCGCACGAAACGGACCAGGCCCGGCGCGAGCGAGTCGGAGCGCAGCCGCTCCCAGGGCCGGTAGAACGCCGGGCAGAACTCGGCGTGCACGTCGTCCCACTCGACGTCCGGGTAGCGCCCGGCCACGCCGGACACCTCCAGGAACCGGTCCCAGGCCGGCTTGGAGTAGGACGGCAGCGCCCGCAGCGTGCCCGGCCGGGCCAGCTCCGGGATGCCCTGCGGCGCTCCCTCGCGTGGGCCGGCCAGCGTGCGGGCGGCGTGCAGGGTCCGCGCCTTGGGCACCAGCCCACACAGGTCGAGGTCGATGACCACGGCCGGCACCGGCAGCGCCGGATCGCGGCGACGAGCGGCCGAACTCTCCTCCACCCGACGGAGCACCTCGCGCAGCAGGCGGTCCTGTTCCTCCGGCACGGAGTGCACATGCCGGTCCAGCGGATGGTCACCGCGCAGCAGGACGGCGGTCTCCGGCGCGAGATAACGCAGCTCAGCCGCCATCACGGACTCGAAGGTGGCGCGCACTGTCCGTCCCTTGTACTGGCGACCGTCGAAACTGGCCTGCTGAAAGCCGGCGGCCAGGGTGTTGACGGTGGCGTGCAGGGCTTGGGCAGCCTGCTCCACGTCCAGCGGGTCGATGCCGGCCGTCTCGCGCAGGCCGGCGACCGAGGTCAGCACGACCCGGCCGGTGGCGCGCACGCCCGGCGTGAGCTCGAAGGTGACGGCGTCCAGGTCGAGCAGCATCAGCCCGTGCCGGTCGACCAGCGCCCGCCACACCGCGACCACCGGCCGCACGAAGTGCTCGGACACGAAGTCCAGCGCGTCGATCGGCTCGTGCTGGTTGGCGATGACCTGCTCCAGCAGCGTCCGCTCGTCGGCGGCGCGCCGGTCGAGCAGGCCGGCCAGCGACACCACGCGCACCTGGTCGGACGCGCGCGGATGGGCGGGCTGCGGACCGTCGCCGAGGTCGGCGGAAAGATCGCGCGGAGGACGCAGCGCGAGGTGCAGGCGCAGCTCGGCATCGCGCCGCACCAGCTCGGCCAGCCGACGCCAGCCGGCGGCCAGCACGAGGTGCTCCTCGCAGCCGGCGGCGACCAGGCGCGGCACCGCCCGCGGGGCGGCTCCGTCCAACATGCTCATACCAGGGCCCTAACGAACACGTGGCTCTCCACATATTCAGCCGCGGTTCTTGGTCCCCGGAATTCGCGGCACTGCAGCCGAGTATATCGAGAACCCGTCAGCGTGGAGCGCCTGTTTCGGGTGTTACGTGATCTACATCACTCGCATCACAGCGAGCTTGACATGCCACCGGGCCGGACAGCACCATGTCCGCCTGCGCGTTCACGGGATACGTCGACATCCGGCGGCGACACCGTTCCTCCCCCGGCTTTCACCCGGCATTCACCGCCGGTTTCTAGAATCTTCCCGCTCTACCGTCGGTGGCCTCGCCGTCCCGATGATACGGCCGACCCCGCCCGGGACCGCCGGTACGGCCGGCGCGCACGGGAATTACCCGATCGGGTCGACAGATGCATCGATCGTCTGATCCAGCGGCAGCCAGCGGCCGGAAACCGCCGTCAGGACGAACCGGGCCGCAACCGACCACCGTAATGGGCACGGCCCGCCCTTACCCAGCAGAGACGATCCGTAAACATCGTCATCCGGTCATGCAGAATTGAGCCGCCCAGCAGGGTGAAATGCCGGCGGCGTGAATCAGTCCTCCGGCCGCAACCGGGTGCTGAAGCTGAACCGGTCACCGCGGAACAGCGACCGGACCCGCTCGATCGGCACCCCGTCCGGGTCGAGCGAGCGCCGGTGCAGCAGCAGCATCGGCAGCGCCGGGTTCGTGCCGATCAGCTTGGCCTCGCGCGGCGTGGCCAGCACCGTCTCCACCCGCTCCTCGGCCTCGGCGAACACCACGCCCAACTTGTTCGCCAGGCAGCTGTGCAGCGAGGTGGCCGGGTCGAACACGTCCAGCAGAGCGGGGAAGCGGGCCGCGGCCAGATACGTCGACTCCAGGCCGACGTGCTGGCCGGTGGCCTCGACCGTGCGCTCGATGTGCAGCACCAGGTCGCCGGGATCGATGTTCAGATCGGCGGCCAGCGTGGGATCGGCCGGCAGGTGCTCCAGCGTGACCAGCTTGCGGTTGGGCGTCGCGCCCTGGCGGCGGAGCCCCTCGGACAGGCTGACCAGCGACAACGGCTGCACCAGCTTGGGCGGCATGACGTAGGTGCCGCTGCCGTGCCGGCGTTGCAGCTTGCCCTCCAGCACCAGCTCGGAGACGGCCTGGCGCAGCGTCATCCGGGCCACGCCGAAGCGCTCGGCCAGCTCCCGCTCGGACGGCAGCACCGCGCCCTCGCCGAGCTTGCCGGTCAGCTCCAGCAGCTGCGTCTTGACCGCGTAGTAGCGCGGCACCCGCCCGTCCTCGGGGATGCCGGCGCGCACCGGCTCGCCCGCGCGGTGCCGGGCCGGGTCGGCCGGGTCGCTGGACAGGGTCTGGGTGGTCGGGTTGACCCGGGCGGCGGTGATCGGCTCGCCGTCGACCAGCATCACCAGCCGCCGGTCGGCCATTGGTTCACGCAGCCGGACCCGCAACGTCGAGAGCGCCGCGTCGATCCTGGTCGAGCCGCCGGCGTCGGCCAGGGTCGCCAGTTCGACCTTGACCTCCGCGCCTACCTCGCTCACCGCCCGGTCGGCGAACCGCGCCCCTTCCGGGTGCGTCACCTGGATCGCCAGTTCGGTCTCGTTCTGCTCGACCCACCAGATCGGTTGCAGCGAAATGCCCGTGCCCACGCCAGCGACGCTACGGCCAGGCCAGGGTGCGGCGGTAGCGAAGTCGGGATGTTCCCACTGGTTGGCTGCGTGCGCTTGACCACCCGGCACCCAAAGTGTGCACGAATGGTCCAGGTGGGTGTGACGTGCTTCTCCGTGCCCGCTCATGGCGACGGCCGCGCCGGTGTCCCGACGCGGCCGTCAACAGCCGATGTGTCCCCCTGTGCCGCGCCGTCCGGCGCAGCCGAACCCGCGTCCCCCAGGTGCCGGTGGCGGCCTAGAGGTCGAGGGCGAAGGCCGCCGAGTTGACCGGCGCGCAGGGCCAGACCTGACCGCAGTCCGTGCAGTGCTCCCCGGCCCGGACGTGCGCGTTCAGCACATCCGCGGCGACGTGGTGGTACGAGTCGAGCAGGGCCTCCAGGCCGCGCTCGCCGCTGGGAGTGGCATCGGGGTGCTGTACCGAGAGCACCATCCGTGCTCACCGCCTTCCGAGTTCGCCCCTCAACTGCTCCGTTGAGGTGTGGCAGCCGCCACAACGATTACCATCCGCGCATGGACAGTCAAGGACATCCGCCATCCGGCGGAGAATTGTGACCGCCACTCTCTCGTGTCATGACGCAGAGCAACCGGCCCTGGGTTCATTGGCGCACGCAACCACTCTCCGCACACGAACCGGTGAGGCACGGACGTACGGGTGGTAGACGAGCGGCGCGGCTCAAGATCCGTCTACCCTCACACCATGGGGCCAACCGCGGCGACGGAGACCTTCGTGGGTCGGCACGCCGACGTCGCCCTGCTCGGTCGGCTGCTGCGTGAGGTGGTCGCCGGCCGGGGCCAGTCCGTGCTGGTCGAGGGCGATCCCGGCATCGGCAAGTCGGCGCTGCTCACCGCCGGTCTGCGCACCGCCCGCGACCTGGGCTGCGAGGTGTTCTGGGCGGCCGCCGACGAGCTCGGCCAGCCGTTCCCGCTGCGCGCCGTGCTGGACTGCCTCGACGTGATCGGGCGCGCCGAGGACCCGTGGCGGGCCGACATCATCCGGCTGCTGCGGCAGGAGCACTCCCCCGGCGTGACCGGCACCGGCGACGCCGTGCTGGGCGCGGCCGAGCAGCTGCTGGCCCTGGTCGACCGGGCCTGCGAGGCCAAGCCCGTGTTGATGGTGCTGGACGATCTCCAGTGGGCCGACACCGCCAGCCTTCAGGTGTGGCACCGGCTCACCCGTGCCACCGAGCAACTCCCTTTACTGCTGGTCGGGGCCTACCGACCGGTGCCGCGGCGGGTGGAGCTGGACCAGCTGCGCCGGAGCTCCACCGCCCGCGGCGGCGTGCAACTGGCGCTGCGGCCGCTGGCCGCGGACGAGGTCGCCGAGCTGATCGCCGTGCGCACGGGTGGGCGTGAAGTCGGACCCGAGCTCACTCGTTTGGCCGAACGGGCCGCCGGCAACCCCGGCTACCTCACCGAGCTGGTCGACGCCCTGCTGCGGGAGAACGCCGTCCGGGTGACCGGGCGGGTCGCCGAGCTGGCCGGGCGGGCCGTCGGCTGGAGCGCGCCGGCCTCGCTGGCCGCCGCTGTCGCCGACCGGCTGGGCTTCCTGTCCGACGAGACGACCGAGGCGCTGCGGGCGGCGTCGCTGCTCGGCGCCGAGTTCGCCGTGCACGACCTGGCCGTGGTCGCCCGGATGCCGGCGTCCGAGCTGGCGCTGCTGCTGGCCGAGGCGGTCGGCGCCGGCGTGATCACCGAAGCCGGTCAGCACCTGGCGTTCCGGTATCCGTTGATCCGGCAGGCCCTGTACGACGGCACGCCGGTGGCCGTGCGGACCGCGCTGCACCGGGAGGCCGCGCGGGCGCTGGCCGACTCCGGCGCGCCGATCTCGCAGGTCGCCGAGCAGCTGCTGCCGGCCGCCGGCAGCGAGGACGAGTGGTTCCTCGACTGGCTGGCCGGGGCCGCCCCGATCCTGACCCACCGGGCCCCGCAGACCGCGATCGAGCTGCTGCGGCGGGCCATCGACCAGGTCGGCTCGGACGACCGGCGGCGTGACGTGTTCGCCAGTTGGCTGGCCACGTCGCTGGCCGGCATGGGCCGCAACGCCGACGCCTCGCAACAGGCCCGGCAGGTGCTGAGCCGGACGTCCGATCCGGACCGGGTCGCCGAGATGAGCTGGGTGCTGGCCTACACCTCGCTGCGCACCGGGCACTCCGCCGAGGCGTTGGACGTGCTGGCTCAAGGGCTCGCCGCGCCGTTGGCCGCGGGGTGGCGGGCGCGGCTGCTGTCGTTGACCGCGCTCGTGCAGGCCGTGGACCTGGACACCGCCACTGCTCTTACCACGGCCGCTGAAGCCATCGAGGCCGGGCAGGCCGCGCCGGACCGGTTCGCCGTCGGTATGGGGCTGCACGTGATGTCCCTCGACCGCAGCTTCGTCGGTGACGAGCGCGGCAACCGGGAGCTGATCGACCAGGCGCTGACCGTGCTCGGGGACGACCGCGAGCACCTGGACCTGCGGCTGCTGTTGTTGTGCAACCGGATCGTGGCCGACGTCAACCTGGACGAGACCGCCGGCATCGACGAGCGGATCACCCTCGTGCGCGGGCTGGCCGAGCAGGCCGGGGCCGCCCGGTTCACCCAGGTGCACGTGATGATGGCCGCGCACTACTTCTTGCAGGGTCGGTGGGACGACGCGCTGAGCGAGCTGGAGTCCATCCCCGAGCTCAGCGAGGGGCGGTACTCGTTCCTGACCTTGCACGGCCTGTTGGCGTTGATCGCCGGGCATCGCGACGACCGCACCACCGCCGCCGTGCACCTCAAGGCCGTGCGGACCGAGCCGTTGGCCATCGCCGACGATCGGCGCAACGCCGGTCACGTGCTGCTGGCCCGGGCCCTGGCGTGTGAGCGGGACGGTCTGCCGGCGCAGGCCGTCGCCGAGCTGGCCCCGGTGCTGCTGTCACCGGGCACCGGCCTGGAGATGAATGTCAGATATATGTGCCTGCCCGAGTTGACCCGGCTGGCGCTGGCCGCCGGCGACCGGGAGACCGCACTGTCGGCGACGCAGCAGTGCCAGGCCGAGGCCGACGAGGCCCCCATGCCCGTGAAGGACGCCGCCGCCGCTCGGTGCCAGGGCTTGTTGGAGCGTGATCCGCTGCGCCTGCTCACCGCCGCCGAGCACTACCGCTCCGCCGGTCGGCGCTTGGAGTTGGCCAACTCCTTGGAGGACGCCTCCGTGTTGTTCGGGGAGGCCAACGACCTCGTCCGGGCGCGGGCTTCGCTGTCCGAGGCCATCGAGGTCTACACCGAGCTGCGGGCCGACTGGGACATCCGGCGGGCCGACGCCCGCACCCGTCCGTACGGCGTCCGGCGGGGGCAGCGTGGTCGTCGGGCGCGTCCCACCACCGGCTGGGAGAGCCTCACTCCGACCGAGCTCCGGGTCGCCCACCTCGTCGCCCAGGGCCGCTCCAACCCCGACATCGCCGCGGCGTTGTTCCTGTCCCGCCGGACCGTGCAGACCCACGTCTCGCACATCCTGGTCAAGCTCGCCGCCCACTCGCGCAGCGAGATCGCCCGGGAGGCCGCGCACCACCCCGTGTCCACTGTGGACTAGTTCGGGCTTAGCCGTTTCCCCAGGCGATCCGTGCTTACGATCGGCCCATGCCCGCACGTGCCGAGCTGTCCCCCTTCGGGCTGCTCGTCACGCCCGCGGCCGGCGAGGACGTGTCCGACCTCGCGCCCGCGCTGCTGGCCCGGTGGGTCGGCCAGCACCGGCTGGTCGTGCTGCGAGGTTTCCGCGCCGTCAGCCCCGATTGCCTCGCCGACTGCGCCCGGGCCTTCGGCCCTTTGCTGCGCTGGGAGTTCGGCGAGGTCTATGACATCACCGGCGTCGATCCCGTGCTCTTCCACTGGGACGGGCCCTTTGTCGAGCAGACTCCCAGTTATCTGCTCTTCCACTGCCCCGTCGCGCCGTCCGCCGGGTGGGCGATGACGTTCTGCGACACGACTCGATTGTTGGCGTCTTTGTCGCGTGCCGAACTCCGTCGCTGGGCGTCGGTCACCGTCACCTATCTCGGCGGTTACGGGGACTGCGTCTGCACCGCTCCGCTGGTCGACATCCACCCCATCACCGGCCGCCGGATCCTGCGCTTCCAGGAACCCCACGACCCCGGTTCCTTCACCATTCCCCTGCTGCTGGAGTTCGCCGGCAGCCCGGACGCCGCCGCACTGGTCGCCGACATTCGCGACCGTCTCTACGATCCCCGGTTCGGCATCACCCATCGCTGGCAGGACGGCGACTTCGTGCTCGTCGACAACCATGCCGTGCTGCATCGCCGCGACGCTTTGGGCGCGGCCACTCCGCCGCCTTTGCACCGCGTGCACATCTTGTGACGCGTCAGACGTTCTGTTCCAGCCAGGGAACCACGGCCCGGACGAAGCCGTCGGGGCTGGTCATGGCGCGGCCGTTCATGCAGGCGACGAGGTGGCCGATGCCGAGCAGGCGATCCCAGGTGCGGGCGCGCTGGTAGGTGTCGGCGGAGACCGCGCGGCGGACGGTGTCCCAGCCGTGCCAGGCCATGAGGGCGGCGTCGATGGCGGGGTCGCCGGGCATCGCCATGTCCCAGTCGAGGATGCCGAGGAGCTTGCCGTCGGACGAGTAGTGGACGTTGGAGCCGCCCAGGTCGCCGTGGACCAAGGAGTCGGGGACGGGGGCCAACGCCAGTGCGGCGTCCAACCGGTCACGGACCTCGGACTGCCAACGGGAAGGGAGCAACGGCAGCACGGTGGACTCGATGATGGCGGACCACGAAGGGCCGGCGGAGCGGTCGTCGAGGACGGCCATGAGGGAGGGAGTCAGCGGGACGGCACGGACGGCCTCGAGGACCTCGGCGATCTGGGTCGGGGAGCCCTCGCCCTCGGGCAGGGCGACGCCGTCGACCCACGAGACGGCGACCGCGGCGCGGGAGTCGAAGAGGGTGACGGGAGTGAGGGGCTCGGGCACCTGGAACGGGAGGCCGGACGAAGCGAGCTGGCGCAGGACCTCGACGCGACCGGGCATGAGGGACGCGGCCAAAGGACGCTTGCTGACCCGGACGGCGGCGATGCCGGGAATCAGCAACACGTCATGGACATTGCCGTCGGTGGCGACGAAGGCCGAGGAGAGACTGACGCCGGGCAGCAACTCGGCGGCGATGTCGAAGAGTTCCACGACGCTACCGCCGGATGAGGCGGGCGATCTCGGTGCGCAGTCGCACGAAGGAGTCACTCCCCCGGGTAGTGATCTGGTCACGCGGCGAAGGCAGGTCGACCTTCAACGTCTCGACGACAGTAGCGGGTGACGGCGACAGGACCAGCACCCGGTCGGCCAGGTAGACACTCTCGTCGATGTCATGGGTGACAAGGAGAACGGTCATGCCGGCCTCCCGACGGACCTTGAGCACGAGGTCCTCCAGGTCGGCCCGGGTCTGGGCGTCCACGGAGGCGAAGGGCTCGTCCATGAGCATCAGCGCGGGGCGATAGGCCAGCGCCCGGGCGATGGAAACCCGTTGCTGCATACCGCCGGAGAGCTCATGCGGGTGCTTGCCGGCGGCACCGGACAGGCCGACCCAGTCGAGGGCCTCCTCGACACGGGACCGGCGTTCCACAGTGGACAGACCACGGTCGCGCAGCGGGAACTCGACGTTGGCGGCGACGGTCTTCCACGGCAGCAGGGAGCGGCTGTAGTCCTGGAAGACGACGGCGAGGTCCGACGGCACGCCGGAAACGCGGTCGCCGTGCAGGAAGACGTCGCCCCTCGATGCCGGCAGCAGGCCGGCGACGCAGCGCAGCAAGGTGGACTTGCCGCAGCCGGACGGGCCGACGATGCAGACCAGCTCCCCCGGCTCGATGGCGAAGGACACGTCCGACACGGCGTCGACGGAACCGTAGGTGTGGCCGAGCCCGGCCACCGCCAGCATGCTCACGGCCGGCTCCAGGCCAGCGCCCTGTGCTCCACGGCGAGCAACCCCCTGTTGAGTAGATAGCCGAGCAGGCTGATCAGCGCGATCCACGACCACATCCCGGGCAGGTCGGACGCGCCCTGGGCGGTGCCGAGCTGGTAGCCGATGCCGGAGGTGGCCCCGACGACCTCGGAGATGACCATCAGGATCAACGCGATGGACAGGCTGACCCGCAGCCCGGCGAAGATCTTCGGACCGGCCGCCGGCAGCACCACGCCGAACAGCCAGCGGGACCGGGAGAGCCGGAACACCCGTGCGGTGTCGGCCATCACCGGATCGACGGACCGGGCGCCGTCGACCGAGTTGAGCAGCACCGGCCACACCGCGCCGAACACGATGGTCGCCACCTCCATCTCGGTGCTGATGCCGAAGATCAGCATGAACACCGGCACCAGCAGCGGCGGCGGCAGGGTGCGCAGGAACGTGAACACGAACTCGAAGTAGTCCGCCACGGTTCGGGAACGGCCCAGCAGCACACCGATCGCTATGCCCAGCACCGACGCCGCGGCCCAACCGCCGAGCACCCGCAGCAGGCTGGGCAGCACATCGGCGGTGAAATGCCGCGACGGCCACAGTCGAACGGCCGCCTCGGCGATTCGCAGCGGCGGCGGAAAGTAGGGATTGCCGACCTCGACGGCGACCAATTGCCAGACGAGCAGGGCACAGCAGAGAACGCCGGCCCGGATCCACCCGTTCACGCGGCCACCTCCCCACTGCCCCACGACACCCAACGCCTTTGCACGGCGAGGAAACCGGCGTTCACGAGACAGCCGAACAGTCCGGCGAAGACGGTGGCGGCCAACACCACGTCCATTCGGCCGCCGCTGGTGCCCTGGAGGAAAGCGTATTGACCGAGCCCGATGCTGCCGCCGGCGAGGAACTCGGTGCCGACGACGGCGATGAGCGTGATGGACGCGGAGATGCGAATTCCGGTGACGACAAACGGCCCGATGCTGGGCAGCGTCACGCCGGTGAGACGACGCCAGCGGCTGACGCGGAAACACCGAGCGGTTTCCAGCAGCCGAGGGTCGACCTCGCCGAGGGCGTAGCTGGTGTTGAGCAGAATCGGCCAGGTGGCGGCGAAGGCGGCCAGAGTGATCTTGGTCTGGGCGTCGGTGCCGAACAGGGCGATGGCCAACGGAATCAACGCCACGGCGGGCAGCGGCCGGAGGAACTCGACGATCGGGGTGCTGATCATCCGTACCAACGGCACGGAGCCCAGCAGCAGCCCCAGCACCACACCGGCGACAGTGGCGCACAGCAGAGCGATGAACCACGACAGCACGGTGGAGATGGCGCCGGCCACGAAACGTGCGTCGGCGCCGAGCAAAGCGAAGCGCACCAACACTTCCGACGGCGGCGGCAGCACACGCGGGTCGACGAGCGCCAGCCGGCTGGCGGCCTCCCACACCAGCAGGAAGCCGACCAGCCCGACCAGTTTGCGGACCAGCGACATCAGCTGGACGGCGTGGGCAGCACGAGTGTGCTGGCGTCCATCGACTGCTGGAGGTAGCCGTAGGTCTTCATCAGGGTGACCACGCGCTGCAACCGGGTGGCGTCCACCGAGGTCGGGAACACGCCGAGCTTGAGCAGCGAGGAGGTCTGCTTGTCCACGCCGGTCAGGTCGGGCAGCACGGAGCCGATCGCGGTCCGGTCCGCGGCGGCCTTCTGCGCCTTGACCATGGCCTTCTGGAACGCGGCGACGGTGTCGGCGTGCGCCCCGATGAACTTGGACGACGCGATGTAGCCGGACAGCGGGATGTTGTCGGTGGCACCGGTCACGATCTTGAAGGTGGGCTGCACGCCGAACTGCTGCTCGCCCTGGGTGATGTACGGCTCCAGGTCGCCGCCGGCGTCGAGCTGGCCGTTGGCCAGCGCGGCGGGAATCTGAGGGAACTTCACCTCGACGAAGCTGACGGTGCCGGGGTCGACGCCGTTGTCCTGCAGCACGGCCCTGATCAGCAGCTCCACGATGTTGCCCTTGGCGTGCACGGAGACCTTCTTGCCGGCCAGGTCCTTCGGGGTGCGGATGCCGGAGTCGGGCTTGGCCAGCAGCACCAGGGAGTCGGGGGTGCCCTGGTAGGCGTCGGAGACGACCTTGGCGTCCAGCGTCTTGGCCGCCGAGGCCTGGAAGAACGACACGTAGTTCATCAGCGTGACGTCGATCTCACCGGACTGCAGGGCCGGCATGGTCTGGTTCACCGACGGATAGACCTTGACGTTGGCGTCGAGGCCCTGCTCGGTGAAGTAGCCCTTGGCCTGGGCCAGCTTCACCGGGGCGTCGTCGACGGTGGCGATGATGCCGATATTGATCTTCTGATGTCCCGGCGCCGGCGCGGTCGTGTCGGCACTGCCACCGTTGAGCAGACTGCACCCTCCGACGGACAAAGCGGTCACGGCCAGCAGCACGGCCCATCGAGTGGCGCGGGTAGCCATCGGCGGCCTCTCCTTTAATCAACAGTTCTGAGCGGTACTCGGGGTGCGGTTGTGAAGGGAATGACCCATTCACGGGCAGATCTGGCCCGGAACGGGGACCACCGTAGCCGATCGAACACGGTGCGTGATTCAATCATGGACACGGATGTCACCCGAGGGAGTGGGCCAAGGAAGTGTCACTGTGCGGCCGGTGCCAATTTTTGACAGCCCCAGGCATTGGCACCGCTACCAGCCGTCACCACCCGTCTACGGTGCAGGATCATCCCCAACGGCGACCACCGCCGTCCAGACCCCCGAATGCTTGATCAGATTGACCCGATGGCACCACGATGCGCGTGACTGTCGTGCCCAGTACTCCGATCGGCGGTACGGAATGAGCCTCTCGCACTCCAAGATCCACCTTCGGCGGGGGACCGAGCTGACCGTGGGGGAGTGCTGACCGTGCGTGGTCCGGCCGATCAGGCTGAGGGCACCGACGTCCGGTCCGGCGAACCGGACGTCGGCGACAAGAAGAGCGGCAGCTGGCGGCTGCGCAACTGGAAGCTGGGCCGCAAGCTGGTGGTCATCCTGCTGGTGCCGGCGCTGAGCACGCTGACACTGGCCGGCCTGCGGCTGTCCAGCCAGCTCGACGACGCCCGCCAGTACGGCGACGATCGCCAGCAGCTGGCGGTCGCCGGCCAGGCGGCCACGGTCGTCGACCTGCTCCAGGCCGAGCGTGACTCGGTTGTGGCCTACATCGCGGCCGGCCGGGTCGACCAGCCGCCCAAGTTCGGGCCGGTGGACACGGCCGTTGACGCGCTTCGTGGCCAACAGGCCACTGTGTCCGGCCCGGTGCGCGACGCCGTGGACAGGGCGCTGCAACAGCTGGACGAGCTGGCCGCGCTGCGCAACAGCGCCGTCACGACCCGGCTGCCGGACGTCGCCGCGCTGACCACGTACACCGAGGTCGTCGACGCCCTGTTGCAGATCGTCCGCACCGCCGCGACGAACGTGAGCCATCCTCGACTGTCCCCTTTGGACGCCGCGGTGCAGGCGCTGACCGACGCCAAGGAACAGCAGCGGTTGCAGGGCACGATCGTGGTGTCCGCCGCGCTGCACAAGCAGTTCGCGCCGGACCTGGTCGAACTGCTGCGGTCCGCCCAGGCCCGGTACGCCGCCGACCTCGAGGACTTCACCAACGCCGCCGATCCCGACAACCGCCAGCTGGTGCAGGACACCATCAGCGGTCCGGACGTCGACGAGCGCAACCGCGTGGTGCAGCTGGCGCTCGTGCAGGCCGGCGACGGCGGCGGCACGATCACGGTCAAGGCCAACGATGTGCAGTCGCTGTCCACCACCATCGCCGCGTTGTTCACCCGGGTCGTCGGCCAGCTCCAGGGCCAGGCCGACACCGTGTTGCGCAGCCTGGCCCGGGCCGCGCGCGGCGCCGCGTTCCGTGACAGCGCGCTGGTCGTGCTGTCGCTGCTGATCGCCTTGGCGCTCACGGTTTTCGTCGCCCGCTCCATGCTGATCCCGCTGCGGGTGCTGCGCCGCAGCGCGCTGGAGGTGGCCCGTACCAAGCTGCCGGCGGCGATCGAGCGGATCATGCGCGACCGCGACGCCGTCGGCGATGCCGTCGAGCCGGTGCCGGTGCACACCACCGAGGAGGTCGGCCAGGTCGCCCGCGCGTTCGACGCGGTGCAGCGCGAGGCCGTCCGCCTGGCCAGCGAGCAGGCCACCCTGCGCGGCAACGTGAACGCGATGTTCGTCAACCTGTCCCGCCGCAGCCAGGCGCTGGTCGAGCGGCAGATCGGCGTGATCGACCGGCTGGAGCAGGACGAGCAGGACCCGGACCAGCTGGCCAGCCTGTTCGAGCTGGACCACCTGGCCACCCAGATGCGCCGCAACAGCGAGAACCTGCTGGTGCTGGCCGGCACCACGCTGGCCCGCCGGGTGGCCCGGCCGGTGCCGGTGTCCGACGTGCTCGGCGCGGCCATGTCCGAGGTGGAGAAGTACGCCCGGGTGCAGATCGCGCCGGCGCCGGACCTGACCATCCAGGGCCGGGCGGTCAACGACATCACCCACCTGATCGCCGAGCTGCTGGACAACGCCACCGCGTTCTCGCCGCCGACCAGCAAGGTCACCGTGCGGTCGGCCAAGATGCGCCGCGGCGAGCTGGCCGTCGAGATCCACGACCGCGGCGTCGGCATGCCGGAGCCCGACCTGGCGGCGGCCAACGAGCGGCTGGCCGACCCGGGCGAGGTGGACGTCACCGCGTCCCGCCAGATGGGCCTGTACGTGGTGGCGCAGCTGGCCAAGCGGCACGACATCAAGGTGCGGCTGCGGGACAACGCCGACATCGACGGCGGCGTCACCGCGCACGTGATCATCCCGGCCTCGCTGGTCGACCGGGCCGCGGCCGCGCCGTTCCTGCCGGCCGCGCCGCCGACCGTGGCCGCCGCGGCCACCCAGCGCACTCCCCTGCCCGAGCCGGACCTGCCGCAGGACATCGTCGGCCTGCCCAAGTGGACGCCGGGGCAGCTACCGCCGCTGGTCACCAACGTGCCGGTCGAGCCGACCGTGACGGAGTCGGTCGACCTGTTCGCGCCGCGCCGCAAGACGCCGCCGGCCGAACCGGCGGTGACACCGGCCAGCAGCGTCGAGCCGTGGCCGACGCCGCAGCGCCGCTTCGACTACGACGACCCGCCGACCGAGCGGCTGCCGATCTACCAGGAAGTGCTGTCCCAGTGGTTCCAGGTGCCCGCCGACGGGAAGGCCCCGGAGGCCGTTGACGCCCCTGTCGGGGAGCCCCAGGACGTCGTCGAGGACGTCACGGAGGCGGTGCCGGTCCCCCGGGCCGAGGACGAGGAGCCGGCGGCCGGGACGACCAACGGCTGGCACTCGGCCGGCGACGACGGCTGGGCCGCGGCGAGCACCCTGCTGGCCAAGGAGCCGGACGGCGTTACCGAGGCCGGCCTGCCCAAACGGGTGCCGAAGTCCCAGCTCGTGCCGGGTTCGGCCGCGCCGCGCCCGATGGCCGTGCCGGCGGCCAGCGCCCCGCCGGCGATGCCCCGCCGCTCCCCCGACGCGCTGCGCGCCCGGATGTCCACCTACCAGCACGGGGTCAGCCTCGGCCGGCACTCCGCCCCGACGGCCGCCCCCGACGAGGCCATCGACGCCGGCTACACCCAGCCGACGACCTTCGGGCCGCCACCCGAGCAAGGCAAGGAGCAGTCGTGAGTTCCCCGTCCGACCAACAGACCGACGACCAGACCGGCCAGCCGACCGACCAGCAGATCACCGACTTCAGCTGGCTCATCGACGACTTCGTGGACCGCGTCGCCGGCGTCGCGCACGCCGTGGTGGTCTCGGCCGACGGCCTCGTGCTGTGCGCGACCGAGGGCCTGCCGCGCGACCGCGCGGGGCAACTGGCTGCGGTTTCGTCCGGTCTGGTGAGCCTGGTGGCCGGCGCCGCGCGGGTCCTCGAGGCCGGAACGGTGAACCAGACGGTCGTCGAAATGGAGCGCGGGTATCTTTTCCTGATGTCCATCAGCGACGGGTCGTGCCTCGCCGTGCTCGCGGCGCCCGGCTGCGAGATCGGACTGGTCGGGTACGCCATGGCCAGGCTGGTGGAACGGGTCGGCCAGCAGCTCACCCCCGAGCTGCGGGAGCAGTTGCAGTTGGCCGCGGTGCGCCGATGAGCGCGGCGCGGCGGTTCTAGAGGGCTGGAGCCGAGTGGAATCAGGACAGGGCCGGGGCGCGCAGGTCGCCCGGCAGGCGACGACGTCGGCCAAGATCGTGGTCGCGGGCGGGTTCGGTGTCGGCAAGACGACCTTCGTCGGGTCGGTGTCCGAGATCGTGCCGTTGACCACCGAGGCGGTGATGACCGAGGCCAGTCTTGGCGTCGACGACCTGTCGGCGACGCCGAACAAGGTCACCACCACGGTGGCGATGGACTTCGGTCGGGTCTCGCTGGACAGCGATCTCATCCTGTACCTGTTCGGCACGCCGGGCCAGCACCGCTTCTGGTTCATGTGGGACGACCTGGTGCGGGGCGCGATCGGCGCGGTGGTGCTGGTGGACACCCGGCGGCTGGCCGACGCGTTCGCCTCGATCGACTTCTTCGACGACCGGCAACTGCCGTACGTGGTCGCGGTGAACTGCTTCGACGGCATGCTGCACCACCGGATCGACGACGTCCGGGACGCGCTGACCATCGACGAGTCGGTGCCGATCGTGACCTGTGACGCCCGTAACCGGGAGTCGACCAAGCAGACGCTGATCACGCTGGTCGAGCACTCCATGCGGAAGTGGATGACCGTGCGGGCGTGACCCGCCGCACCTCCCCGCCGTCATGCAGGGAAGGACGCCTTACCTGCGTTGAACGCAGGTAAGGCGTCCTTCCCTGCATCGCGGGGGTGCGCGGGGGCGGGGGCGGGTGGGCGGTCCAGTAGGCTGAGAAGCACATAAGATCTTGCTGTCGTGATGATGGGTGGCTGATGGATTCCACGAACACCGGCCTGGACGTGTCGTCCAGCCACCTGAACGGGGAGCTGCCGACCCGCACGGCGGCGGCGGTCGCGGCCGGCAACCTCGCGGCCAAGCTGTCCAAGGCGACCGGTCGGGCCGGCGGCATCATCGGCGGCCGCGTGACGCTGGCGCTGGACCCGCACGCGCTGGCCCGGCTGTGCAAGGACCGCACGGTCGCGCTGGTCACCGGCACCAACGGCAAGACCACCACGACCATGATGCTGGCCAAGGCGATGAGCGTGATCGCGCCGGTTGCCACCAACCACAGCGGCGCCAACATGCCCGACGGCCTGGTCGCCGCGCTGTCGACCGACCAGACCGCGCCGGTCGGCGTGCTGGAGATCGACGAGAACTACCTGCCGAAGATCTCCGACGCGGTGCAGCCGGCGGTGATCGTGCTGCTCAACCTGAGCCGGGACCAGATGGACCGGGTCGGCGAGGTCCGGCACACCGAGCGCAACCTGCGCACGGCCATCTCCCGCCTGCACAACACCACCGTGGTGGCCAACTGCGACGACGTGCTGGTCACCTCGGCGGCCATCGACGCCGCCAGCACCATCTGGGTCAGCGCCGGCGGCAACTGGCGCGGCGACTCGACCTCGTGCCCACGCTGCGGCATGCGGGTGCACGGCGGCGCCACCGACTGGTACTGCGACTGCGGCTTCCGCCGTCCGAACCCGACCTGGTCGGTCCTCGACGGCAAGATGACCAGCCCGACCGGCGAGTCCTTCGAGCTGGCCCTGCGGCTGCCGGGCAGCGCCAACGAGGCCGACGCCACGCTCGCCCTGGCCGCGTCCACCCACCTCGGGGTGCCGCTGCGGCCGGCGCTGGAGCGGATCCGCACCATCACCGGCGTCGGCGGCCGGTACACCACGCTGACCCGCAACGACCGGGTGGTGCGGCTGCTGCTGGCCAAGAACCCGGCCGGCTGGGCCGAGACGCTGCCGCTGCTGGCCAAGAGCCCGGAGCACCCGGTGATCATCGCGATCAACGGCCGCGAGGCCGACGGCCGGGACAAGTCGTGGCTGTGGGACGTGCCGTTCGAGCGGCTGCAGGGCCGGACCGTGATCGCCACCGGCGAGCGGTCGGCCGACCTGGCCGTGCGGCTGACCTACGCCGACGTCAAGCACACCCACGTGCCCGACCCGTACCAGGCGATCGACTCGGTGGCGCCCGGCGCCGTCGAGCTGGTGGCCAACTACACCGCGTTCCGGGACCTGAAGTCGGGGTTGAGCAGCAATGGTTCGTGACTCTGTCGTCCGCATCGGCCTGGTGCTGCCCGATGTGCTGGGCACCTACGGCGACTCCGGCAACGCGACCGTGCTGCGCAAGCGGCTGGAGTGGCGCGGCTACCGGGCCGAGGTCGTGGACCTGGCGGTCGGCGAGACCGTGCCCAACTCGCTGGACTTCTACCTGCTCGGCGGCGGTGAGGACCTGGCGCAGACGCTGGCCGTCGCGCACCTGACCGCCAACCCCGGCATGCAGGAGGCGGCCTCGCGCGGCGCTGTCGTGCTGGCCATCTGCGCCGGCCTGCAGATCCTCGGCCACGACTTCACCGGCACCGACGGCGTCACGCACCGCGGCCTGAGCCTGCTGGACGTGCGGACCACGCCCGGCACCGGCGCGCGGGCCGTCGGCGAGCTGCTGACCACGCCGGACCCGGCGCTGCTGCAGGGGTCGATGACCGGCTTCGAGAACCACCAGGGCCACACGCAGGTCGGCCCGGGCTCGAGGGCGCTGGCCAAGGTCGTGTACGGCACCGGCAACGGCGACGGCGTCGACGGCGCGTACAACGGGCACGTCCTCGGCACGTACATGCACGGTCCGGTGCTGGCCCGCAATCCCGAGCTGGCCGACCTGCTGCTGAGCTGGGCGGTCGGCGAGCCGCTGGCCCCGCTGGACATCCCGGTGATCGAGAAGCTGCGGGACGAGCGGAAGCGGGCCGTGCAGGCGCTGGCCACCCGGCGCAAGCGGCTGCTGCGCTTCTGACCGTGTCCGAGCAACCCCGTCCGGCGTTGGTCTCGCTCGGGCTGAGCCCGCTCAGCCCGGTGTCCAGCCGCGCCGACCTGGTGGCCGAGTCGATCCGGACGGCGATACTGGCCGGCCGGATCCGGCCCGGCGACACGCTGGTGGAGCGCCGGCTGGCGGCCGAGCTCGGCGTGTCCAAGACGCCGGTGCGGGAAGCGCTGATCATGCTGGCAGCCGGTGGCCTGGTCGTGCTGACGCCCAGTCGCGGCACCTCCGTGCGGCTGTTGGACGCCGACGACCTGCGCAAGATCCAGGAGGTCCGGCTGCTGCTGGAGCCGTGGGCCGTGGCGGCCACCACCCGGCTCGGCGTGGACATCGGGCCGGCGAAGGCCGCGCTGGCCCGGTCGGCCGCGCACCTGGACACCGTCGACCACGGCGAGCTGAGCGTGGCCAACCGTGACTTCCACCGGGCGCTGTATGCCGGCTGTGGCAACGAGTTCGTCATCGCCAGCCTGGACGGCGTGCGGGACCTGGCCGCGTTGGCGGCGGTCAGCCTGCTGTGGCCGCACTGGCCGACGTGGCGCGAGGAGCACGTCGAGCACGAGCGCATCCTCAAGGCCGTCGAGGCCGGGGACGCGGACTCGGCGCAACGCCTTACGCGGCAGCATATTGAGCTGTCAGGGCAGCGTGCGGTCGAGGTCGTCGGCTAGATTGACCCCACAACTACGGGGGGTTCGATCATGGACGACATGTGGATGCTGTCGATCGCGGCTGAGTTGATCAACCGCGGGACGGCGCCGGAATCACCGGCCCTCGGCCATCTCGAGGAGCTGGTCCGGGCCGTGCCCTCGCTGGCCGACGCCTTGGACGCGGCCAGGACGGGCGAGGACAAGTTCCGCCTCGGCGAGGCGTTGGCCGAGGAGCTCGGCTTCGCCTACGAGGAGAGCGAGCCGTTCGCCGAGCGGCTCGACGCGATCTGGCCGCACGTGCTGTTCGCCCCGAGGACACCGGTCGCGCGCCACGCGGCCCCGAACAACGTGGTGATCGGCACCGCCGGCACGGTGTTCCAAGCCGGCGACATCAACGGCCACATCAACATCGGCGGCTAGCCGACCGACTTCAGCCAGGCCGCGACCTCGGCCCGGCCGGCGGTCGGCAGCTCGCTGATCGGCGGGCGCACGGTTCGCTGGCACAGGTCGAGCTGGGCCAGGGCCTCCTTCACGACGGTCACGTTGTCGGCGCTGCCCTTGGCCGCGCGGAGGTCTTCGAACGGCTTGAGCTTGCGCCACAACGACATCGCGTCGGGGCGGCGGCCGTCGCGCAGCGCGGCGAGCAGTTGCAGCGACAGCTCGGGCGTGACGTGGGCCAGGCCGGAGGTGACGCCCTCCGCGCCGACCGGCCAGAAGAACGGGGCCCAGGTCTCGGCCAACCCGCAGATCCACACCAGCCGGTCGGCGCCGGCGGCGTCCTCGACGACGGCGACGGCCTGGCCGAAGGCCACCGGGTCGGGCACGGCGTGCTTGACGCCGACGAAGTTCGGCGCGATGCGGGCCAGCTCGGCCAGCGCCCCGGCCGGGATGTGCGGGCTGCGCAGGTAGCAGACGACGCCGAGGTCCGGCACGGCGTCGGCGACCGCGCGGTGGTAGTCGACCCAGCCTTCGGCCGAGAGATACGGGTGCACCGGCTGGTGGACCATGATCGCCTGCGCGCCCATGTCCGCGGCCGTGCGGGCCGACTCGACGGCCGTCCGCACGTCGTAGCCGACGCCGGCGACCACGAGCGCCCGGTCCCTGGCCTCCTCGACGGTCAGCGCCAGCGCGTGGTCCCGTTCGGCGGCGGTCAGCGAGTAGAACTCGCTGGTGTTGCCGTTCGGCGTGACCACATCGATACCGGCGTCCAAGGTCCGGCGCAGCACCGACCGGTAGGCCGCGTCGTCGACCTCGCCGGCCGCGTCGAACGGGGTCACGGTGATCATCACCACGGACCGCAGCGCCCGCTTGACGTCCTCGATCATGGCCACCCTCTCTCGCTGGTATCTGGTATACCAACATAGACGAGGGGTCCAGCGGCGGCAATAAGGGGCGTCGAATGGCGCATTGCTACTGACGCGCACATGCACCTATCCGAGGTATTCAGTGCGCGTCCGCCCGCCGAAACCGCCACCCATGCGATACGGTGGGAATGAGCCCGGTAAATAGGTCGTACGTCAGGTGGAGCAACCATGGCACAGAAGACCATCGTCGAACTCGTCGACGATCTGGACGGCGGTGTTGCCGCGGAGAGCGTCGTATTCGGCCTGGACGGCGTCGAGTACAACATCGATCTGTCCTCGGCGAACGCAAAGCGACTGCGCGATTCGCTGTCGGTCTATGTGGACAGCGCACGCAGGGTGGGCGGCCGCAAGCAGCGGGCGATCGGCAAGCCGACCGGCCGCACCGGCGACAAGGCGCAGAACCAGGCGATCCGGGAATGGGCGCGCAGCCAGGGCGCGCAGATCTCCGATCGCGGCCGCATCCCGGCCGACCTGGTCGCCCGTTTCCAGGCGGCGCATTGAGAGCGAGTTGACGGGTGAGGTGTGCCAGCGGAAAGCGCTGGCACACCTTGCTCTCATGGTGTTCTGTGGGGCTCGCGCCCCATACCCCCAGGCAGGGCGGGCTTCGCCCCCCTGCCCTCCGAATTCCCCGCTCATCCCCCCGCCAAGGCTCGCTCAACTTAGTCTAGCCTTACCTTACCTACAGGGGCAGGGAGGCGCGAGTGAGCACGACCGGACGGGACGTTCTCCGCCGTTCGATCGCCGGGCAACGACGACAGCTGACCGCGGCATCGCTGCTGACCGCCGGCCATCAGGGCGGCGAGGCGCTGGTGCCGGTGGTCATCGGCGTGGTGATCGACCAGGCCGTCGCCGGCGCGTCGGTGCTGACGCTGGTGCTGTGGCTGGCGGTCCTCGGGCTGCTGTTCGCCGGGCTGTCGACCAGCTACCGGTGGGGCGCGCGGTTCGCCGAGCGCGGTGCCGAGCGGGCCGCCCACGAGCTGCGGCTGGACATCACGCGCCGGGTGCTGCACCCCGGCGGCGGGGCCGAGGCGCTGGCCGGCGAACTGGTCAGCATCGGCACCTCGGACGCCAAGCGGGTCGGCGGGTTCAACGGCGTGCTGCCGTTCGGCGCCGCCGGCCTGGCCGGCCTGCTGGTCACGGCGATCGCCCTGCTCACCCGGTCCATTCCGTTGGGACTGCTGGTGCTGCTGGGCACGCCGCCGATCTTGTACATCGCGCACCTGATCGGGAAGCCGCTGGAGCGCCGCAGCGAGGCGGAGCAGGAGCGTTCGGCGTTCGCCTCCGGCGTGGCCACGGACCTGGTCGCCGGCCTGCGGGTGCTCAAGGGTGTCGGCGCGGAGCGGGCGGCGGTCGACCGTTATCGCCGGACCAGCCAGGATTCGCTGCGCGCGACGCTTCGGGCCGCCCGCGCCCAGGCCTGGCACAACGGGGCGCTGCTCGCGCTGACCGGCATCTTCATCGCCGTGGTCGCGCTGGTCGGCGGCACTCTCGCCGCCGCGGGGTCGATCAGCATCGGCGACCTGGTCGCCGCGGTCGGCCTGGCCCAGTACATGATCACGCCGTTCTCCATCTTCTCGTGGGTCAACGGCGAGCTGGCGCAGGCCCGGGCGTCGGCCGGGCGCATCGCCGACGTGCTGAACGCGCCGCCGTCGGTCTCGCCCGGCTCCGGTGACCTGCCGACGCCGTCGACCGGGCACGTCCAGGTGCGGGCGTTGAGCCGCGGCGCGCTGCGGGACGTCGACTTCGAGGCCCGGCCGGGCGAGCTGCTGGGCGTGGTCGCGACCGATCCGGCCGCCGCCACCGACCTGCTCGATTGCCTGGGCCGCAGCGTGGATCCGGTGGCGGGTTCGGTCTCGGTCGACGCCGTTGATCTGTCCACTGTGGATCCGAGCCGGGTACGGGAGGTGGTCCTGATCGCCTCGCACGACGCCGACCTGTTCGCCGGCACGATCGCCGAGAACATCGGGCCTGTCACGGCGGAAGCGCTGACCGCGGCGGCGGTCGACGAGGTGGCCGGCGCGCTGCCGGACGGCGTCGCCACCGCCGTGACCGAACGCGGGCGATCGCTGTCCGGCGGGCAACGCCAACGTGTTGCGCTGGCCCGTGCGTTAGCCGTCGACGCGCCCGTGCTGGTGCTGCACGATCCGACGACCGCGGTCGACACCGTCACCGAGGCGCGGATCGCCGCCGGCCTGGCCGAGCTGCGGCGCGGCCGTACGACGATCATCGTGACCACCAGCCCGGCGCTGCTGGCGGCGACGGATCGGGTGGTGTTGCTCGACGACGGCCGGATAGTCGAACAAGGCAGCCATGCCGTGCTCACGGCGCGGGCCGACTACCGGGCGGCGGTGCTGGCATGACCCGTCAACTCCTTCCTGTGGCCGACGGTCGTCGCGTTCGTGCCGTCCTCGGCGAGCTGGTCGGCCG
>DATJJB010000294.1:0-4025 GCA_035492655.1 Kutzneria sp.
CGAGTACGGGCCGGCGTTCCAGGTCATCGGCTCGCTGTCCCGGGGTGCCGCCGGTGCCCAGGCCCGGATCAGCTGGAACCCGGGCGTGGACGGCCGGACCTACCGGGTGTCGCCGTTCCTGCTCGACGGCGTGCTCCAGACCGTGATCGGCTGCCTGTTCGGCGAGGATCTCGGCGGCGAGACGTTCATCCCGTATTCGTTGGGGCGCCTGGAAGTGCTGGCCGACCCCGGTAGCAGCCTCCAGGTGTCGGTGCGTCCGGTGGCGCTGGCCGGCGGGGGCAAGCGGGTTCGCAAGTTCGATCTCACGGCCGTGGGCGACGACGGCTCCGTGGTGCTGCGCCTGACCGGTCTGGCCCTGCGGCCGATCGGCGCGGCCAAGCCGGCGGTGCACGTCTACGCGCCGACCGAGACAACGCACGGCCCAATTCAGGTGACCGGTGAGCCCATCGTGTGGTCGCCGCCGGCGACCTCAGCGGAGCCTGCGGTGGCGGCTCGGGACGCCGCTGTGGCGGCGATCGAGTTCTTCAGGCCGCTGCTGCGCGAGCACGGTCGACGTGGTGCCCACGTCGTGGTTCCTCGCACCGGTGACCTGGCCGGACAGCTCATCGCCAGCGGCCTAGCGGCCTTCGGGCGGTCGCTGACCGCCGAGAACCCCCGCTTCGAGCTGACCACCGTCACCGATACGGTCCAGCTCACCGGCGCTGTCGACCAGGTCTTTCACCCGGTGCGAATTGCTAGCGGCGCTAGCGCTTTCGTCGAGGGCGGTCGGTACTGGATCAACGGCATGGGTCACCTGGCCGAGGCCCTCGCCGCGCACCTGCTGCGTCGGTACAACGCCCACGTCGTGCTCACCGGGCGTTCGGCCCGATCGCTGGAGCAGCTGACCGGCCTGGGCGGTTCCGTCGAATACCACCAACTCGATTGCACTGATGCCGGCGCTGTTCGCGCCTTCGCCGCCGGGCTGGAGCCCGTTCGTGGCGTCGTGCACTGCGCCGGCGTGCTGCGGGACTCCTTCGTCCTGCGCAAGTCCGCCGGGGCTGCCGCCGAGGTCATCGACCCCAAGCTGCTCGGCACCGCCCTGCTCGACGAGGTCACTGCTGGGTGGCCGCTCGACCTGTTCGTGGTGTTCTCCTCGGTGTCCGGCGTCCTCGGCAGCCCCGGGCAGGCCGACTACGCCTTCGCCAACGCCGCCGCCGACCAGTTCGCCCGTTGGCGCGCCACCGTTCGTGGCGGCCGGACGCTGTCCGTGGCCTGGCCGTACTGGGCCGAGGGCGGCATGGGCGACGCCACGGTCGAGGAGGTCCTCGCCGGTCTCGGCATGCGGCCGCTGACCACGGCCGATGGCATCGCCACGCTGGAATCGCTGCTGTCCGACCCGAACGCGCCGGTCACGCCGCTGGTGTTGTGCGGGGACAAGCAGAAGCTGCACGAGACCTTCCCGCAGCTGGCGGGGGAGGAGGCACCGGCCGCGAGTGTCGCGGCCGCTGCGGTCGCGCCGGCAGCTCCGGCCGTCCTGGCAGCGGCCTCGGCTCCCGCCGCCGCCCCGGGCCCGGCTCCTGCCGCGCCGGTCCCTGCTGCCCCCGAGCCGGTGGGCGTTTCCGCTGGTCAGGCCGCCGATCTGCGGCCGGCGTTGGAGCTCCGGCTCGCGGCCGTGGTCGGCGAGGCCACCCGCACCCCGGTCGCCGAGGTCCGCCCCGACCGGTACTTCGAGGACCTGGGCATCGACTCCCTGCTCGTCGTCCGCATCGTCGAGCTGCTGGAACGCGACTTCGGGCAGCTGTCCAAGACCCTGCTCTTCGAGTGCCAGACGGTGGCCGAGCTGGCCGACTACTTCCTGGCCGAGCAGCTGGACCGGTGCGTCGAGCTGTGCGGCGTCAAGCCGGCCGTGACAACACCTGTTGTCAACGCGGAGGTGGTCGTGGAGATCCCGACGCAGCGGCCGACGGCCGCGGACAACCGCGACATCGCCATCATCGGCGTCGCCGGTCGCTTCCCGGGCGGCGAGGAGCCGGACGAGTTCTGGCAGACCCTGTTGGCCGGCAAGGATCTTGTCACCGAGGTGCCGGCGGATCGCTGGGACGCCAACGCCATCTACGACGCCGACGCCACGCGCGTCGACCGCACGCACACGAAGTGGGGTTCGTTCCTCACCAACGTGCAGGACTTCGACGCGCCGCTGTTCAACATCTCCCCGCGCGAGGCCGGCATCGTCGACCCGCAGGCGCGGCTGTTCCTGGAGAGCTGCTGGACGGTGCTGGAAGACGCCGGCTACCGCCCGGACCAGGTCGTCACGCGGTCCGATGACCTCCACCGGCGGGACGTCGGCGTGTTCGTCGGCGCGATGTACGGCGAGTACCAGCTGCACGAGGCCGAGGAACGGTTGCGCGGCAACCCGATCCTGGCCAACAGCGCGTACTGGTCGATCGCCAACCGGGTCTCGTACTTCTTCAACTTCCAGGGACCGAGCGTCGCCGTGGACACGGCGTGCTCCTCGGCGCTGACCGCTATCCACATGGCCAGCGAGGCGATCCGGGCCGGCAGCTGCAAGGTGGCGATCGCCGGCGGCGTGAACACGCTGATCCACCCGAACAAGTACTACATGCTCAGCCAGGGCCGGTTCGCCGCGAGTGACGGTCGGTGCCGCAGCTTCGGCGCGGGCGGCGACGGTTACGTGCCGGGCGAGGGTGTCGGGTCCGTGCTGCTCAAGCCGCTGGCCGACGCGCTGGCCGACGGGGACCACATTCACGCCGTGATCAAGGGGACGTCCGCCAACCATGGCGGCCGTACTAATGGATACACCGTGCCCAATCCGAAGGCGCAGGCGGATCTGATCACGAAGGCGCTGCGGGACGCCGGCCTGGAGGCCGGCTCGCTCGACTACATCGAGGCCCACGGCACCGGCACCTCGCTCGGCGACCCGATCGAGATTCGGGGCCTGACCAGCGCGTTCAACCGTGACGGCGTGCGCGAGACGGGGATCTGCCCGATCGGTTCGGTGAAGTCGAACCTCGGGCACCTGGAGTCGGCCGCCGGCGTGGTGGCGCTGAGCAAGGTGTTGTTGCAGCTCAAGCACCGCACGCTGGTGCCGTCCATCCACTCCGAGCCGCCCAACCCGGAGATCGACTTCGCCCGCACGCCTTTTGTCGTGCAGAAGCAGGTCGCGCCGTGGCAGCCGCGCACTCCCGGGCAGCCGCTACGGGCCGGCATCAGTTCGTTCGGCGCGGGCGGAGCTAACGCCCATGTCGTTATCGAGGAGGCGCCGGCGCGGCCCGTGCGTGACGGCGTTGCCGGTCCCGTCGTGCTGTTCCTGTCGGCACGGACCGAGACCGCCCTCGCCGCTTATGCCGCATCGCTGCGGGAGTACATCTCACGGCACGGTGGCGATCTGGGCGACATCGCCTACACATTCGCCGTCGGTCGCGTCGACCTGGCCAAGCGCCGGGCGATCCGGGCCGCCAGCATCGAGGAGCTGCTGGCCGGCCTCGCCGGCCCCGGTAGCGAGTTCGGCGCGGACGACCCGATCAGCCAGTGGCTGGCCGGCGGCAGCATCGACCGCGAGGCCGCCTGCGGCGCTGCCGGGCACGGTCGGCGGATTCCGTTGCCGCACTACCCGTTCGAGCGGGTGCGCTGCTGGTACGACCTGCAGATCGCCCACCTGGACCCGAAGCGGGACCCGGTCGAGCTGCCGCACCTGCGCGACTTCGGGCGGGCAGAGGTTGATCTTCGTTCGGAGCTGCCCCCGATCCAGGAGAGCACACGAACCTGGCAGTCGGCCGCCGCGCAGCCCGTGCAGGGGTCGGCGGCCACCGGCGCGCCGACCACGAAGCCGGCAGACGCCCAGGTCAGGAGGGGTGCGGCACAGTCAGCGCCGGCCGTCAAGCCGGCCGCGCCAGCCGCACCGCAGCCCGCCGGACCGCAGCCCGCCGTGACGCAGTCCGCCGTGACGCAGCTGGCCGGGCGGCAGCCCGCAGCGTCGCGGCCCGCACCGAAACCCGAGCCGGCCGTCGTCGCGCCGATCCGGCTGC
>DATJJB010000295.1:0-6085 GCA_035492655.1 Kutzneria sp.
TGTCAGAGCATCAGCTCACTCCGCGTCGAACTCCTGCGCGACGTCGCCGCCGTGCGCGGCCAGGCCGACCGGCGGGGCGTCCGGGATCCGCAGCGGACGGGTCTCGCCGCGGAACACGAAGTGCGCCTTGTCGTCGGAGCCCTCGCCGCTCCAGCCCTCCACGTCGCAGAGCACGATCTGGCCGGGCTGCAGCTCCCCGAACAGGATCTTCTCCGACAGCTGGTCCTCGATCTCGCGCTGGATCGTGCGACGCAGCGGCCGCGCGCCCAGCACCGGGTCGAAGCCCCGCTTGGCCAGCAGCTGCTTGGCCAACGGCGTGAGCTCGAGCGACATGTCCTTGTTCTTCAGCTGCGCCTCGACGCGCGTGATCATCAGGTCCACCATCTTGATGATCTCGTCCTGGGTCAGCTGGTGGAACACGATGATGTCGTCGATGCGGTTGAGGAACTCCGGGCGGAAATGCTTCTTCAGCTCGTCGTTGACCTTGATCTTCATCCGCTCGTAGTTGGTGCCTTCGACACCACCACCGGAGAAGCCCAGGCCGACGGCCTTGGAGATGTCCTGCGTGCCCAGGTTGGAGGTGAAGATGATCACGGTGTTCTTGAAGTCCACCGTGCGCCCCTGGCCGTCGGTCAGGCGGCCGTCCTCCAGCACCTGCAGGAGGGTGTTGTAGACCTCCTGGTGGGCCTTCTCGATCTCGTCGAACAGCACGACCGAGAACGGCTTGCGGCGCACCTTCTCGGTGAGCTGGCCGCCCTCCTCGTAGCCCACGTAGCCGGGAGGCGCACCGAACAGGCGGGACGCGGTGTACCGGTCGTGGAACTCGCCCATGTCGATCTGGATCAGGGCGTCGTCGTCGCCGAACAGGAAGTTGGCCAGCGCCTTGGACAGCTCGGTCTTACCGACACCGGACGGGCCGGCGAAGATGAACGAGCCGGACGGGCGCTTGGGGTCCTTCAGGCCGGCACGGGTACGACGGATCGCCTTGGAGACGGCCTTGACGGCCTCCTCCTGGCCGATGATCCGCTTGTGGACCTCGTCCTCCATGCGGAGCAGACGGGTGGTCTCCTCCTCGGTGAGCTTGAACACCGGGATGCCGGTCCAGTTGGCCAGCACCTCCGCGATCTGCTCGTCGTCGACCTCGGCGACGACGTCGAGGTCGCCGTCCTTCCACTGCTTCTCACGCTCGGCCTTCTGCGCGAGCAGCTGCTTCTCCTGGTCACGGAGCTTGGCCGCGCGCTCGAAGTCCTGCGCGTCGATCGCGGACTCCTTGTCCCGGCGCACGTCGGCGATCTTCTCGTCGAACTCGCGCAGGTCCGGCGGCGCGGTCATCCGGCGGATGCGCATCCGGGCGCCGGCCTCGTCGATCAGGTCGATCGCCTTGTCCGGCAGGAACCGGTCGTTGATGTACCGGTCGGCCAGCGTGGCCGCGGCCACCAGCGCCGAGTCGGTGATCGAGACGCGGTGGTGCGCCTCGTACCGGTCGCGCAGACCCTTGAGGATCTCGATGGTCTGCTCCAGGGTCGGCTCGCCGACCTGGATGGGCTGGAACCGACGCTCCAGCGCCGGGTCCTTCTCGACGTACTTGCGGTACTCGTCGAGCGTGGTCGCGCCGATGGTCTGCAGCTCGCCGCGGGCCAGCATCGGCTTGAGGATGCTGGCGGCGTCGATCGCGCCCTCGGCGGCGCCCGCGCCGACCAGGGTGTGGATCTCGTCGATGAACAGGATGATGTCGCCGCGGGTGCGGATCTCCTTGAGCACCTTCTTCAGGCGCTCCTCGAAGTCACCGCGGTAGCGGGAGCCGGCGACCAGCGAGCCCAGGTCGAGGGTGTAGAGCTGCTTGTCCTTGAGCGTCTCGGGCACCTCGCCCTTGACGATCATCTGGGCAAGGCCCTCGACGACGGCGGTCTTGCCGACGCCCGGCTCGCCGATGAGCACCGGGTTGTTCTTGGTGCGGCGCGAGAGCACCTGCATGACCCGCTCGATCTCCTTGGCCCGGCCGATGACCGGGTCCACCTTGCCCTCGCGGGCAAGCGCGGTGAGATTGCGGCCGAACTGGTCCAGCACGAGCGAGGAGGACGGGGTGCCCTCGCCGCGGCCGCCGGCCTCGGCCGGCTCCTTGCCCTGGTAGCCGGACAGCAGCTGAAGCACCTGCTGGCGGACGCGGTTGAGGTCCGCGCCCAGCTTGACCAGGACCTGGGCGGCCACGCCCTCGCCCTCGCGGATCAGTCCGAGCAGGATGTGCTCGGTGCCGATGTAGTTGTGGCCGAGCTGCAGCGCTTCACGCAGCGACAGCTCCAGCACCTTCTTGGCCCGGGGCGTGAACGGGATGTGCCCGCTCGGCGCCTGCTGACCCTGACCGATGATCTCTTCCACCTGCTGGCGAACGCCCTCGAGGGCGATGCCCAGCGACTCCAGCGCCTTGGCGGCGACACCCTCACCCTCGTGGATCAGACCCAGGAGGATGTGCTCGGTGCCGATGTAGTTGTGGTTGAGCATCCTGGCCTCTTCTTGAGCCAGGACGACCACCCGCCTCGCGCGGTCGGTGAACCTCTCGAACATATGCACTCCCTGACAGCTGCGTCGGCGGTCCTCCACCCACCCATGACCTCGCCGGTGGGGTCAGCACCTGGGGTCCACTGTAGTAGGCGGACCCGTTGCTCTCAGTGCCGCTCGCAGCCGCAGACCCCGCGAGCGCCCTGACGCATGGCACAACGTGGGTTCTGACAGGCAGATTCCCACTGTCCGCTTACCGCGAACAAGCCACCATCAGCTGACATTCACTGTGAGCGGGGTCACCAAAAGGGTGAAAATCGGACGGGTCAGCTCAGATTGGCGGCCAGCACCGAGCGGTGCACCGGGGCCGCGGCGGCGTGCCGGGACCGACCCTCCTCGGTCAGCTCGACGTAGATGCCGCGACGGTCGTCGGCGCACAGCGCGCGCGTGACGAGTCCGTCGGCTTCGAGCCGGGCGACGACGCGGGACAGGGCGCTCTGACTGAGCTGGACACTCCGGCCGAGCTCCTGCATGCGGACCGCCGGCTTGTCGCAACAGCTCTCCGAGAGCTGGTCGAGCACCTCGAACTCGCTGGCTCCCAGGCCATGACCCTCGCGCAGCTCACGATCCAGCGCGCACCACGTGGCGTGGTAGCGCCCCAGCAGGTCGCGCCAGGTGCTGACGAGCTCGTTCTCGGTCACGCCCCGCATCTTAGTCCTCGTCGTCATAAAATTCCAACGCATTAAATCCGCTTGCATTAGATGCAGCTGCATGTAGTGTCTAGCGACGTGACCACACCCGCGACACCTGCCCTGTCCGCCCAGCCCGGCGCGCGCTGGCCCGCCAGCCTCTGGGCGGCCCTGATGCTGCTGTGCGGCGTGCTGTTCCTGGACGGCCTCGACGTCTCCATGGTCGGCGTCGCGCTGCCCTCGATCGGCTCCGAGCTGCACATGTCCACCTCCTCGCTGCAGTGGGTGATCTCCGGCTACGTGCTCGGCTACGGCGGCTTCCTGCTGCTCGGCGGGCGCACCGCCGACCTGCTCGGCCGCCGCCGCGTGCTGCTCATCGCGCTGGGCGTGTTCGCCGCCGCGTCGCTGCTCGGCGGCCTGGTCGACGACCCGACGCTGCTGATCGCCGCCCGCTTCATCAAGGGCGCCGCCGCCGCGTTCACCGCCCCGGCCGGCCTGTCGATCATCACCACCACGTTCCCGGAGGGCCCGGCCCGCAACCGGGCGCTGTCCATCTACACGGCCTTCGGGGCCAGCGGCTTCTCCTCCGGCCTCATCCTCGGCGGCCTGATGACCGAGGTCGGCTGGCGCTGGACCTTCCTGATGCCGGCCCCGATCGCGATCCTCGTGCTGCTGCTCGGCATCAAGCTCATCCCGAACCACGGCCGTCCCGACGGCCCGCGCCAGGGTTATGACGTGTTGGGCGCCGCCACCAGCACGCTCGCGCTGCTGCTGCTCGTCTACACCGTCGTCTCGGCGTCCTCGGTCGGTTGGGCCTCGCCGCTCACGCTCGGCTCGTTCGCCGTGGTGATCGCGCTGGCCGTCGCCTTCGTGATCATCGAGCGCCGGGTCGCGCACCCGCTGCTGCGGCTGGGCATCCTGCGCAACAAGAACGTGCTGGCCGCCGACCTGACCGCGATGGCCGTGTTCGGCTCGTACGCCGGCTTCCAGTTCATCGGCACCATCTACATGCAGTCGCTGCTGCACTGGTCGCCGCTGAGCATGGCGCTGGCCTTCCTGCCGGCCGGCCTGATCGTCGCCTTCGGCGGGCCGCGCACCGGCGCGCTGGTCAACCGCTTCGGCTCCGGCCGGGTGATCGCCGTCGGCCTGGCCGCGTTCGTCGTGGCCTACGGCCTGTTCCTGCAGATCGACGCCAACCCGAACTACGCGATCGCCATCCTGCCCAGCATGATCCTGCTCGGCATCGGCTTCGCGCTGTCCTTCCCGGCGCTGAACATGCAGGCCACCACCGGTGTGTCGGACGACGAGCAGGGCCTGGCCGCCGGCCTGGTCCAGACGTCCTTCCAGGTCGGCGGGGCCATCGCGCTGGCCGTGGTGACCGCGGTGCTCAACGCCGTCACGCCGCGGACCACCGCCGAGGTCATCGCCAGTTACCACCCGGCGCTGGCCGTGGTGACCGGCGTGGCACTGCTCGGCCTGATCGCCACCGTGACGATCAGCGGGCTGCGCAAGCCGCGCGAGGAGAAGGCTGTGGAGTCCGCTCCGGAGCCGGAGTTCGCCCAGGTCTGATCCCCGGTTCGCCGGATTCTGTGGGGGAGTCGGCGAGCCACCGGTAAAACCACATGGGCTTCCTATGTGGCATCTGATGCCACATAGGAAGCCCATGTGGCGTTTCAGGCGCGGTGGCGGGTGCCGATGGGGACGACCAGGGGCGTGCCGGCGACGGGGTCGTCGATGACCTTGGCCTCCAGGTCGAAGACGTCCCGGAGCAGGTCCTCGGTCAGCACGTCGTGCGGTCGTCCCTGGGCGACGACCTTGCCGGCGCGCAGCGCGACCAGCCGGTCGGCGTAGCGGGCGGCGAGGTTGAGGTCGTGCAGCACCATCACGACCGTCCGCCCCAGCTCGCTGTGCAGCCGTTGCACCAGATCAAGCACGTCGACCTGGTGGGCGAGATCGAGATAGGTCGTGGGCTCGTCCAGCAGGAGCAACTCGGTGCCCTGGGCCAGCGCCATGGAGATCCACGCCCGCTGCCGCTGCCCGCCGGAGAGCTGGTCGAGCGTCCGGTCGGCGAACTCGGTCATGCCGGTCATGGCCAGCGCCTCGTCGATGGCGGCGTGGTCGTCCGAGGACCACTGCCGGTACCAGGCCTGATGTGGATGCCGGCCACGGGCGACGAGATCGGCGACGGTCAGCCCCTCGGGGGCCTGCGGCGACTGCGGCAGCACGCCGAGGATCTTGGCGACCTCTTTCGTGGGCATCTTGTCGATGCGTTTGCCGTCCAGCAGCACCTGCCCGCCGCGCGGCGCGAGCAGCCGGCCCATGGCCCGCAGCAGGGTGGACTTGCCGCAGCCGTTGGGGCCGATCACCGCGGTCACCGTGCCGGCGACGACGTCCAGGTCGAGGCCGTCGACGACGAGCGAGTCGCCGTATCCGAGTTGCAGCGACTCGGCCCGCAGTCGTGGCGTCACGCCCGCACCTCCCGGCGCTTTCGAATGATCAGGAACATCAGGTAGGGCGCGCCGAGCACAGCCGTGACCACGCCGACCGGCAGTTCGATGCCGAACGCGGTGCGCGCCACCAGATCGGAGACGCTGACCAGCAGCGCCCCGATGATCGCCGAGGCCACCAGTGGCGGCCGGGCGGTGCCGGCGAGGCGTTGCGCGATCTGCGGCGTGGCCAGGGCGACGAAGAACACCGGGCCGGCGGCCGCGGTCGCGATGGCGGCCAGGATGACGGCGATCAGGATCAGCACGAACCGACTCAGCTCCACCCGCGTGCCGAGGTTGCGCACGGTGTCGTCGTCGAACTGAAGCGCCCCAAGGACATGCGCGCCGACGAGCGACAACGGGAGGAAGACGGCCAGCGCCACGGCCACCGGGACCAGGTCGGCCCAACCGCGG
>DATJJB010000296.1:0-31805 GCA_035492655.1 Kutzneria sp.
CGGTCGGGGCCGAGCATCGGGCTGTCCCTGAACGCCTCGAAGGTGCCGAACAGGTACGGCAGCTCGGCGCAGTGCGGGACGCCCAGCGGGCCCGGCCGGTCGAACCGGTAGGCGAACCCGTTGCTGGCCTTGGCGATCTCGTGCACGCCCTGCTCGAACATGTCCGGCGCGCCGGGGAAGGCCACCATTTCGTCCTTGGTGTAGCCGATGAGGACGTCCAGCTCGGACAGATCGGCCTGCTGCCACGGTTTCGGATAGCCGGCGCCGCCCAGCACCGGCAGGAACGGCAGGCCGGCCGTTGGCAGCTTCTGCTGCGTGGCCAGCAGGGCTTCCGTCGGCGCGGCCGGGTCCGTCAGCAGTGTCAGGAATTCGTCGGCATTGGTGGCGGCCGTCGTCGGGTCGGCCGGCGGCAGCGCCCACGGGCCGCTTTCGAGGACCACTCGGTGCACGAGGTCCTTGGTCGCCGGGTCGATCGCCAGGTAGAGCGCCGAATACGCACCCGCCGACTGGCCACCGACCGTGACCTGGCCCGGGTCGCCGCCGAAAGCCGCGATGTTGTCGTGCACCCAGCGGAGCACCGCTGCCTGGTCCTGCGCGCCGAGGTTGTCCGCGCCGATCGCCGGCCGGTAGAGGTAGCCGAGGGCGCCAAGACGGTAGTTCGCCGTCACCACCACGATGTCGTTGTCGCCGGCCAGGTTGCCGCCGTCGTACCAGTCCCAGCTGCCGGAGCCGGTCGTGAAGGCTCCGCCGTGGAACCAGACCAGGACCGGCTTCCTGGCGGTCGTGTCCGTCGTCCAGACGTTCAGGTTCAGGCAGCCGTCCTCGGCCCAGTTCAGTTCCCGGTCCCCCATCACCCAGGCCAGTCGGGACGCCGTCTGCGGGGCCGCCGGTCCCGGTTTCGTGGCGGCCAGCGGCTCCGTCCAGGCCTTGGGCGGCGTCGGCGGCCGGAACCGCTCCGCCGTCGCGTACGGGATGCCCCGGAATGCCTCGACCTTGCCGGCCGTGAGGCCTCGGACCGGTCCTGTCGTCGTGTTCACGTCCATGGGTCCGGTGTAGAGGTTTCTGGCGTTTGTTGGGAGCTTTCTTCCGGTTCTAGGACATTGATCGGTCTACTGTGGCGTTTGTGCGACAGACACTGGACGAGACCGAGCGCCGTATCGTCGCCGTGCTGCTCGCCTCCCCGCGGGCTTCGTGGCGGGCCGTCGGCGCGGAGCTGGGCATCTCCGAGCGGACCGTCGTCCGTCGGGCCCTGCCGCTGTTCCAGGACGGCACCCTTCGGGCCACCACCGTCCGGAATCCCACGCACTTCCCCGGCCTCATCCCCATGGCCCTCCGAATTCGTTGCACCCCCAATCGCATCCGCGCCGTGGCGGCCGTGCTCGCCCGGCGTGCCGACACCGTCGCCGTCGACATCATCGGCGGTGGAGACGAGATCTGCGCCCAGTTCATGCTCGCCGGCACCGAGGCCCGGAACCGGCTGCTGCTGCGGGATCTTCCCGCCACCACCGCCGTCGAGTCGTGGACCTCGTACACCATGCTCCGGGTCTTCCCCACCGCCTTCCTGTGGAACGGCCTGCCCGTCAAGCCTCCTTTCCCCGCCAGCCACCAGGTTCCGCCCACCCGACACGACGTCGACGACGCCCTCATCGCCGCCCTCACCGCCGACGGCCGCGCCAGCTACACCGACCTCGCTGTCCTCGCCGACACCTCCCCCATCACCGCCCGCCGCCGGCTCGACGCCCTCGTCCGCGGCCTCAGCCTGCGCTTGGCCATCGAGGTCGACCTCGGCCTGCTCGGCATTCACGGCGAGGCCCTGCTCTGGCTCACTGTCGCCCCCGGCGACCTCAACGCCACCGGCGAAGCCTTGAGCCAGCACCCGTTGGTCCGCTTCGCCGCCGCCACCACCGGTCGGGCCAACCTGCTGGTGGCCGTCGCCGCCGCCGACCTGGCCGAGCTGTACGGGTTCCTGACCGGCGGCGGGGTGGACGGCAGCGTCGGCACCGAGGTCACGCCGATCCTGACCACGGTAAAACGCACGGGCCTGATCCGCGCGGGTGGTTGACTGGGCCACGTGGGGATCGACCTGATGCTGTACACCGAACGGCCACCGGAAGCGGCCGGCGGCGCTAATGCTGGGCCACGGGCAGCGGAGGTGGCGCTGCGAGCAATGCTCACGGAATGTGCACGGACGCCGGACAGCTATCTCATGTTCGTGGGTGACTGAGCGGCCAGCTTCAAGGTCAGTGGCACCGAAAGCCCGGTGACGGGATGGGACAGGGCGGCGGAGATCCACTCGACGGCAGGGCCGTCCTGCCAACGGAGTTCGCCGGATTCCATCGCAGGTGGCGACGGGAAGAGGCAGATCCGGCGGAGCAGAGAGCTGAGCAACGGGTCCAACGCGACCGGTGGAGACGGGACGGCAGCGGGGGTGAAACCGTCCATCAAGGACGCCCAACGGTCCGCGCCGACGCCGGTGAGGACGACGACCCCGGGACCGTGGGTCAAGAAGACGTGCATGCCGATGGGGCGAGCAACCAACGCCGGCACCAGGGAGAAGAGGGCCCGCACGAGCAAAGCGGCGGTATCGGGCATGACGGAGAGGCGGACCTGGTCGGTGCGGGGCTGCACCATCCAGAAGACCGGCCGGTCGATGGTGGCGGCGGCGGTGAAGACCGCGGCCTCCAGGGACTGCTGGACGGGATCGTGCGCATCGGGCAGGACCGTTCGGCGGACGCGGGCAGGCACGGGACCGGTGGCCTGGCCGAGGAGATGGGCGAGCTCGAGGGGAGTGAGCTCGGCCAAGGCACCGCCGACCTCGGGCTCGACGGCCCACTGGGGCTCACCGGTGTAGGGACGGCGAAGACGGGCGACGGCAGCGACCAACGGGGAATGACGGGGCATGGGGGCGTCCTCGGGACGAGCCGCCCCGGCACGGCGCTCCAATGGGGACGCGGTGGGCTGAAGACAAACCCTCTGGCGAGAAGCGCCACCGAAGCCGGGGAGCGACGCCGCGCGGCACCCGCGTGGGGGCCTTGTCGACGGACTGTACCCGGGAGCGGCTGATCAGTCACCAAGGGTCACCCGGCTGCGCCGGCCTGAAAGGCGAGGATGGCCAGCTGGGTCCGGTTGTCCAGGCCGAGCTTGGTCATGGCCCGGCTGACGTGCACCTTGACGGTGGCCTCGCTGACCGACAGCCGGGCGGCGATCTCGGTGTTGCCGGCGCCGGTCGCGACGGCCAGCACGACCTGGCGTTCACGGTCGGTGAGCGTGTCCAATCGGGCCTGGGCGGCGGCCTGCTTGGCCACGACGCCGCCGGAATACCGGACTGCCATGCGTTTCAACACCGAAGGGGCCAGCACGGCATTGCCGGCGGCGACCATCTCGACGCCACGGATGAGGTCGCGTGGCGGGGTGTCCTTGAGCAGGAAGCCGGCGGCCCCGGCGCCGAGCGCCTCGTAGACGTACTCGTCGAGGTCGAAGGTGGTGAGCAGCAGGACGGGCGGCGGCCCCACGAGATCCTGCAGCCGTCGGGTGACCTCGAGACCGTCCACAGTGGGCATCCGGATGTCGGTGACCACGACGTCCGGCCGGAACTCCCGCACCAGCTCGACGGCGTCCACCCCGTCGCCCCGGTCGGCGACGACCTCGACCCGGCCGCTGCTCTCCAGGATCATCTTGATGCTGAGCCGCACCAGCTGCTCGTCCTCCAACAACACGGCCTTGATCACCGGGGCTCCTTCGGAAACGTGGCGGCCACCTCGAAACCGCCGTCCACGAGCGGTCGGGCGGTGAGGGTGCCGCCGGACAGCGCGACCCGCTCGCGCATGCCGATCAGACCGAAACCCGAGCGTGGCACGGGAACGGCCCTCGGCAGGCCGACGGTGTTGGCGACCCGCACGTCCAGCCGGCCGTCGTGATCACGCAGGCTGACCGAGATGTCCGAGCCGGGAGCGTGCTTGCCGGCGTTGACCAAGGACTCGTGCAGCAGCCAGTACACGGCCCGAGCGGTCGACCCGGGCACCTCCGGCAACTCGTCCGGCAACGAGGCCCGCACGTGCTGGCCGGCCGACACCGCCTCGTCGATCAGCGCGCACGCGGCGGCGAGAGTGGGTTGGGGGTGTTTCGGGGCCTCGCCGTCCTCACGGCGCAGCACGCTGAGCATCTCCCGCAACTCCTCCATCGCCGCCGCGCCGTGCTGACGGATGCCTTCGGCGAAGTCGGCCAGCTCCTGGTTGGGCGACAGCGACACCGCGCCGGCCTGCACGGTCAGCAGGCTGACCCGGTGCGCCACCACGTCGTGCAGCTCACGGGCGATCCGTGCCCGTTCATCGGTGACGGCCTTGGCAGCCAGCATGTCCCGCTGCTCCTCGGCCTGCACGGCCCGCTCCCGCAGGCTGACGAGCAGCTGCCGGCGCTGCCACACCCACAGCCCCAACACCAGTGGGAAGCCGACGAAGACCACCGGAAAAACGGGCAACAGGAGCAGGAACTGCGGGTCCCAGTCGGTGAAGAACAGTCGGAAACCGGGCCGCCACGGCACGGTGACGGCCACCGCGCACCAGGCGGCGATGAGCCACGTGTCCCGCGTGTTGCCCCGCCGCACGCCCAACGACCACACGGCGAACACCAGCGGGAAGAACACGCCGTCCAACACCATGGCCAACGAGGTCAGCAGGGCGACGGCCCGCGGGAAACGGCTGCGTACCGCCACCACCACGGCCGCGGCGACGGCCACACCGACCGCGACGGGGCCGTCGGGCAGCAGGCCGATGCCGGTGGTGTGAGCCTCGGAAACGGTCGCGGACACGAGGAGCGCGGCGAGCACGGCGTCCCGCGCGATCACCACCCACGGACTGTCCAATCGGGACCGGAGCTTGCTCAGCACACCGGCAACCCTAGGCGTCACGGCGGCGCAGCGTCACCCAGCTGCCGGCCAAAAACACCGCGGCCAGCACGAGCAGGGCCAGCGGTGACGTCCAGCGGCCGCTGGTGATGAGCCGGGCCGCGGCGGCGAACGGGAACAGCGCCGGGTCGAGCTTGGTGAACAGCAGCAGCGTCTCGATGATGGTCGGGAAGCCGATCATGGCGACGAGGGCGACCGTGGCGTTGCGGCTGACGGCGGCGACGCCGAGCCCGAGCAGCGAGCTGAGCACGGCGAACACGATCGCGCCGGCGAACGCCTGACCAATGGCGGCCCCGTCGGTGAACGGCTCGCCGCCGACGGCCTCGGCCAGCAGCGTCACGGCGACGAGGGCGATGCCGGTGACGGCAGCGAACAGGGCGACGGTGATGGCCTTGGCACCGAGGATGCGGGCCGGGGTGCGCAGCGTCAAGGTGGTCGTGACGATCGTTCGGAACCGGTACTCGTGACCGAACGACGACACGCCGACGGCCACCGCCGGCAGCACGGCCAGCACGAGGAAAAGCCCGAGGAAGGCGTTGTCGAACCGGGTCTGCACCGGCATGTCGTGGTGGGTGGCCCAGATGAAGGAGAACAGGAACTGGATCACCGGCCCGGTCGCGAACAGCACCCACGTCGAGCGCAGCGAGCGGAGGCGGACGAACTCGTAGCGAACGGCGTCGAGCATCGGGTCAGGCCTTCCCACGGTAGTGCGCGACGCCGGCGGTCGCGGCGAAGAACGCGTCTTCCAGGCTGTTGTGACGGACGGTCAGCTCGCGGAGCACGATGCCGGCCCGCATCGCGATGGTGGCGATGGCGTCGGTGTCGTTGGTGGCCACGAGCAGCGTGCCGTCCGGCTGGCCGGCGGCCTGGAAACCGGCGCGGCCCAGCAGCTCGGCCAGCAGGCCGGGGTCGGCCGGGCGGACCAGCACCTCGGGCCGGGAGTTGCGGGCGACGAACGAGCCGGTGGTCTCGGCGGCGACCAGCCGGCCCTGCCCGATCACCACCAGGGCGTCGGCCAGCACGGCCATCTCGTTGAGCAGGTGGGAGGACACGAACACGGTTCGCCCCTCGGCCGCCAGGGCCTTGAGCAGGTCGCGCAGCCAGCGCACGCCCTCCGGGTCGAGGCCGTTGGCCGGCTCGTCCAGCATCAGCGCCTGCGGGTTGCCCAGCAGCGCGCCGGCCAGGCCGAGCCGCTGCGACATGCCCATGCTGAAGCCGCCGGCCCGGCGGTCGGCCACGTCCAGCAGGCCGACCCGCTCCAGCGCCTGGTCGACGCGGTCGGCCGGCAGGCCGCTGCCGGCGGCGATCATCCGCAGGTGGGCCCGGGCGGTGCGGCCCGGGTGCACGGCCCGCGCGTCCAGCATGACGCCGACGGTCCGGGCCGGGTGGGCCAGCTCGCCGAAGCTGCGGCCGTCGAACTCGGTCCGGCCGGCCCCGTGGTCAAGGCCCAGCATCAGCCGCATGGTGGTGGACTTGCCGGCCCCGTTCGGGCCGAGGAAGCCGGTCACCACGCCGGGCCGCACGGTGAACGACAGGTCGTCCACCGCTGTCACCGATCCATAGCGCTTGGTCAGTCCGCGCGCGACGATCATCCGCTCACACCCTCGCGGTCCGGCCGCGGCCCGGCCGGCCACGGCTCCCGTGACCACAAAGATCGTCGCTACGGCGGTGCCACGTCGTCACCACGAGGTCGAGTTCGCGATACGACAAAAGGTGTACGGCCCCTGCGGCGACCGCGTGGCTCGCGACTCGCCGCAGGGGCCAGGTGCGCCGCCCGCCGGCCGTGGCCGGCCCTCCGCGTCAGGCGGCGTACTCCCCTCAGAAGTAGGTGATGTCCCAGTGGTTGCCCTCGTCGCAGTAGAGGTTGCCGGAGGCCGCCTTCCACTGCGGGTAGCCGTCGCCGCGCAGGCCGATGTAGGTGAAGCTGTTCTTGACGTAGCCGTCGATGCAGCTGTTGTGCGAGATGTCCACCTTGTAGCCGTTGTAGTGGCTGTAGGTGCCGGACGCGTGGCCGACCTCGGTGCCGCCGGTGATGTTGATGGCGCAGCCGCTGGCGTGCCGCAGGGTGATCACGCCGTTGACCGTGCTGGCGTTGATCTGGTCGAACGACGTGCAGTGCGAGTTGGTGCGGTCGGTGCAGTTGCCGCTGGAGGACCAGGTGATCCCGGCCGCTCGCAGCTCCGAGGCGGCGGTCGACTGGGACAGCTTGGTCACGGCCGGCGCCGCGCTTGCGACACCGGCGCCGGCGATCAGGGACCCGGCGATGGCCGCGGCGACCAGAACGGCTTTCATGAGCACACTCCTCCGGTACGAGCAGGGGCGGTCAGTGAAACCGGCGGCCTTAAACGGTCGCTAAACGCCGGCCAGCCCGCGCAGGGTCCGCCGGGCCTCGGCCTGCCAGCCGGTGAAACCGAGGCCGGTGAACAACGTGATCGACTCCCGGACGGCCCGCCGGCCGGCGGCCGAGTCGCCGGCACGGTGTCGAAGTTGCCCCAGCCCCAGCAGGGCATAGGCCCGCCCGCGGCGATCGTCGAGACCCTCGAAGACGACCAGGCTGGCCCGCAGCAAGGCATCGGCCCGATCGTCCTGCCCACGCCGCCGGTGCCACTCCCCCAGCGACCGCAGGGCATACGCGGTGGCGTGCTCATGCCCCGATTCCTGGAACATCTCCAGTGACCGGGTCAACGGGTCCTCGGCATCGGACAGCTCGCCAAGGCTGCGCAGCACGTGCGCTTCCCAGTGCCGGTCGGCCAGCCGGATGCTCGCGGCGAGGGCGTCCTCGAGCAACGCGCCGGCGCGATCGTGTTCACCGTTGCGCCGCAACACATCCGCCAACTGTTTGCCGGCATGGGCCTCGCGACGCCGGTCGCCGAGACCACGGGCGAGGCGCAGGCTGTCCTCGAAGCACCGGACGGCCTCGGCGGCCCGGTCACGGTCGGCCAGCAGGGTGCCCAGCTGCCGCAGCACATCGGCCTGCCCGGTCTGGTCGTCGACCTGACGCAGCATGACCAGCCCGTCCTCAAGGCAGACCTGGGCCCGCTCGATGTCGCCGCGCTCCACGTCGACGTCGGCCCGGGCGGCCAGCGCGCGCCCGAGCCCGGACCGGTCGTCGAGCCCGGTGAAGATCCGGCACGCCATGTCGTAGTAGACGCGGGCCCGGCCGGCCCGGCCGTGCGCGTCCCAGTGCAGGTCGCCGAGCCGGCACAGGCTGACCGCCTGGGCGCGACGATCTCCGGTGTGCCGCGCGGAAACCAGGCCGATGACCTCGATCCGGCGGTCGCCGGGACGGGCCGCGCAGACCTCGGCCAGCCGCCCGGCCAGCGCCCAGCGGCCGAGCCGGTGGGCCAGCCGTACCAGGCAGTGCAGCATGCCGGACTCGGCGTCCCGCCAGCCCAGCGGATCGGCCTCGGCCCGCCGCACCACCGCCGGATCGGCGACCTGCTCCGCCGGGGCCAACGGAAAACGGCCGATCGGCAACCGCCCGTCGGCCCGCACGGAGATGTCCAAATAGGACTTGAGCAGCCGGTCGAGCGCCGCCTCGCGGGCGGGTTCCTCGGCCAGCAGGCGCTCGTAGCCGAAGACCCGGATCAGCTCGTGCGGACGATAACGCAGCTGCCCCAGGCGATCCCGGCCAGTGACCGCCACCAGTTGGGCCTCGACCAGGCCGGCCAGCGCGGCCGAAGCGTCCTCGTCGAGCAGCGTGGTCATGGCCCACTCCGGCAGATCGACGGAGTCGAACCACCCCAGCAGCCGCAACAGCTTGCGTTGCAACGGATCGCACGAGGAGTAGCCGATCTCGACACCGGCCCGCACGTCCAGGTCGCCGACCTTGAGCTCGGCCAGCCGGCGGCGCTCGTCGGCCATCCGCTCAACTAATTCCCGCACCAGCAAGTACTTGGTCGACGCCAGCTTGGCCCCGGCGACCCGGACGGCCAACGGCAGCTGCCCGCACAACCGGACCAGGTCCCGGGCCGATTCCTGCTCCGCCGCAACACGATCCGGCCCGGCGACGGCCGAAAGCAGGGCCAACGACTCCGCCTCGGACAACTCGCCGATCTCCGTGACGGCAGCGCCTTCCAGCCCCGACAACCTACTGCGCGACGTCACGAGCACGGCACACCCGACGCCGCCCGGCAACAACGGCCGGACCTGCGCCTCGCAGGCGGCATCGTCGAGCACCACCAGGATTCGACGGTCGGCGGTCACGCTCCGGAACAGCTGCTGCCGTTCCAACAGGCCGTGCGGAACCTCGCAGCCCAGCGCCGACAGGAACGACCCCAGCACCTCGGCCGTCGCCACGCCCCGAAGCTGCGCGAACAACTGGCCGTCCGGGAACTCGTCCCGGCGATCATGGGCGATCCGCACCGCCAGCGCGGTCTTGCCACCACCAGAAGGTCCACACAGGACGGTCAACGGCGAGCACCTGATATCTGCTCTGCCAACGAAATCCGGCACCGGAGGCGGCAGTTGGGCGGTGCGGACCACCGTCCGCGGCAGTTCCCACGCGGCGGGATCGGTCACCAGCCGGCGCAGCACCGGCCCGGGGTCGGCCTCGACGAAGGCGGCCACGCGGTCCACCACCTCGGCCGCCTCGGCGGCCCGGCCGGCCTGGTGCAACGCCACCATCAACGAGCCGGCGAGCACCTCCTGCCCGGGATCCCGGGCCAGCAACACGGTCAGCTCGGCGATCACGTCGTGACACCGCCCGGCGGCCAGGTCGATCCGAACTCTACTGTCCACAGTGGATAATCGAAGCTCGGCCAGCCACCGAGCATGAGCTTCCAACACCGGCCCACAGGCCACATCGCACAGCGCGTCCCCACGCCAGCGTCCCAGCGCCGCGGCCAGCAAGTCCCGCGCCGGCCCCAATCTCCCGGCAGCCATCAGGTCACGCCCGCGCCGCGCCTCGGCCACGAACTCGGACTGGTCGAACTCGACACCGTCAACCGTCAACAAATAGCCCGACGGTCCGGTGCGGATCGCATTGACAGGCAACACTTTGCGCAACTTCGACACGGCGACCTGGACGATCACCCTGGCGCTGCGCGGTGTCCGCGCCGGCCACAGCTCGTCCACGATGGTGCCCAGCGAGACCCAGCTGCCGGCGTTGGCCAGCAGCAGCGCCAGCACCGTGCGCTGCTGCGGCGTGCTGGGCGTGACCGCCTCCCCGGTACGGGTGACCTCCAGTGGGCCGAGGATCCCGTACCGCATGCCGCACCTGCCTCAGTGTGTGGCGCTGACCTGGGGTGGAGCGGTCAACCGGGCCAACAGTACCTGCTCGATGACCGTGACCAGGACTTCTTTGACGGATTCGCGGTCGCGGGCGTCGCAGGCGATCAGCGGCACGGACTCGTCGCAGCCCAGCGCCTCCCGCACCTCGTCGAGGTCGAACTCCTGCTGCCCCGGGAAGTGGTTGACCGCCACGATGAACGGCGTGTCCCGGCGCTCGAAGTAGTCCAGCACCGGGTAGCAGTCCTCGATCCGCCCGGTGTCGACCAGGATCACCGCGCCCAGCGCGCCCTCGACCAGGTCGTCCCACAGGAACACGAACCGGTCCTGCCCCGGCGTGCCGAACAGGTACAGGATCAGCGAGGAGTCCAGCGTGATGCGGCCGAAGTCCAGCGCCACCGTGGTGGTGTGCTTGTCGCTGCGGCTGCCCGGGTCGTCAACGCCGACCGAGCGCTCGGTCATGGCCGCCTCGGTGACCAGCGGCTCGATCTCGGAGACGGCGCCGATCAGCGTGGTCTTGCCGACGCCGAAGCCGCCGCTGATGACGATCTTCACGGACGTGGGCCCGTGCACGGATGTGTCAGAGCGCCCGGACAAGGTCCCTGATCCTCTCGATGGTGCTGACGGCGAGCTCGGTGGGCTGGTGCACGGTCACGTGCCCGGCGGCCATCAGATCGCCGACCACGACCTTGGCCACGCCGAGCGGCACGTGCAGGTGGGCGGCGACCTCGGCCACCGACTGCGGCTGCTGGCACAGCCGCACCACGGTCTGCAGCTCGAACCGCAGCGGCGCGGTCAGCGCCGCCCGGTCGGCCACGACCAGCGTCTCGATCCGCAGGTCGTCCCGCAGCGGCATGGTGCGCCCGCCGGTGACGATGAACGGCCGGACGAAGGACCCGTCGGCCGGCTCCGCCGTCGGCGCGGGCTGCGCCGGCGTGTTCGGCGCGAACCAGGACGGGGCCTGGTTGACCTGGATCATGCGCGGGTCGGGCAGGCGCGGCTGGTCGCTCATCGCCGCAGCGTCTCTCTCAACTCGGTGATCAGCGCCGGCGTGAGCAGCGCGCCTGCCCGGTCGGCCAGCACGGCGATCTCGTAGCCGACCAGGCCGATGTCGCACTGGCTGTCCGCGATGACGCCGACACAGCTGCCGCCCTCGATGGCCGAGACGAGCAGGAAGCCCCGCTTCATCTCGATCATGATCAGCTTGAGGGCCTCGAAGTCGTAGTTGCGGGCCGCGCTCTTGGCCAGGCTGGACAGCCCCGAGACCAGGGCCGCCAACCGGTCGGCCGACGTGCGGTCGAGCCCCTCGGACATCGCGATCAGCAGCCCGTCCGAGGAGACCGCCACCGCGTCCCGGACGCCGTCCGTGCCACGGACGAAGTTGGCCAGCAGCCAGTTGAAGGTGTGCGGGTCGGCGTGCTGCACCTCGGCGGTCACCGGGGCTCCTCCTCGGGAACGGTGTTGACTCGTGCGGGCAGTGGGCCGCGCTCGCCGCGCTGGTGGCCCGATCTGAAGCTGGACAGCATCGAACGGACCTCCTCGGGCGAGCGCTTCTCCACCACGGTGGGTGGGCGACTCGGCGCGGCCGGCCGGGCGGCCGGCTCCTCGGCCCGGGTGCGGCTGCGCTTGACCAGGCCGTTCTTGGTGCGCTGCACGGGGGCGTCGGCGCGCGGCTCGGGCGAGCCGGCCGGCGTGCCCCCGGACACCGTGACCACAGGCGGCATGACTCCGGACGGCGTGACTCCGGTGGCGGCTAGGCGTTCCTGCCGGCTGCGCACCGGAATCCGCGGCTGCTGCGCCGGCTGCGGTTGTTCCCGCGGCACCGGCGGTTCCACCCGCGGCGCAGCCGGCGGTTCCGCCCGCATCGGCGGGATCTGGCCGACGCCGGTCGAGGCCAGTGGCGGGGCCTCCGGCTCGACGCTGGGCCACGTGATCTCGGCCTGCTTGGGCGGCGCGTCCGTCTTGGCCTCGGCCAGGATGTCCGGCGGCAGCAGCAGCCGGGCCACGATGCCGCTCACCGGCGACACCGTGAGCTCCACCTCGATGCCCAGCCGCTGGGCCAGCCGGCCGACCACGTAGTGGCCGAGGAACCGGGTCGGCGCGACGATGAAGTCCTCCTCGCCGCGCAGCCGGGCGTTGGCCTTGGCCAGCTGCTCCTTGGCCATGCCGACGCCGTGGTCGACCACCGCGAGCATGTAGCCGGCGCTGAGCCGGCGGCCGTAGATCTCGACCTCGAGGTCGGGCGGCGAGAAGGCCAGGCCGTTCTCGATCAGCTCGGCCAGCATGTGGGCCAACTCGCTGACCACCGCGCCGATGATCATGGACTCGTCCACCCGGCGCAGCACCACCCGGCGGTAGTCCTCGACCTCGGACAGGCCGGCCCTGATCACGTCGGACAGCGACAGCGGCTCGGCCCAGCGCCGCGGGCTGGTCTCGCCGACCAGCACCAGCAGGCTCTCCGCGTTGCGGCGCATGCGGGTGGCCAGGTGGTCCAGCTCGAACAGGTTGGCCAGCGCGGACGGGTCCAGCTCCTCCTGCTCGAACTCGCTGATGAAGTTGAGCTGCCGGCGCACCAGGTTCTGGTTGCGGCGGCCGAGGTTGGCCAGCGACTCCGTCGTGTTGCGGCGGACAAGGGCCTGCTCGGAGGCCAGCTCGAAGGCCGTGGTCTGGACCCGGTCGAGGGCCTGGGCCACCGAGGCGATCTCGGCGCCGGCTTTGGGCGGGGTGGTCACCGGCTGTGGCCGCTGGGGCTCGACGTCGCCGGGCTGGTGCCAGGCGGCGATCGCCGCCGGCAGCCGGCGGCCGGCCACGTCGTCGGCCTCGGTGGCCAGCGCGGCCAGCGGGCGGACGATGGAACGGATGCTGGTGATCACCAGCAGCGCCTCGGCCGCCACCGCGAGCAGGGCCAGTCCGAGGAAGACGGTGAGCGTGGTGCTGGCCTGGCCCTGGAGGTCCGTGGCCCGCGCGGTCAGGTTGTCGCCGACCGACTGCTGCACCTTGCGCTCGGCGTCGATGACCGAGGTCATCTGGCTCCACCACGTGACCGCGTCGGTCTTCGTGTCGATCGGGCCGCGGGTGGAGCCGATGGCCATGGTCTCCGACGCGGCGGCCTTGGTCGCGTTGTCGGAACGCAGCGCCTCGTCCAGCGCCGCCTGCTGCGGCTGGGTGGCGTAGCGGGCGTACTCGGTGAGGCCGGCCTGCTTGCTCGCGCGGATCTCGGTGAAGTGCACGTACTCGCCGGGCCCGAACTTGTCCGCCGCGAACACGCCGTTGAGGAATCCTCGCTCCTGGCCGGTGTACTCCTTGGCGTCGCCGAGGGCGTACAGGGCCTGCAACCCTCGGCGCAGCTGCGGGTCCTGCGCCTGGTCCAGCCCGAGCTGCAACCCGTTCAACGCGGCGACACCGGCGGTGTAGTACTGGAAGGTGGCGTTGCGGTCGGCCCGACCGGCGTCGACGTTCTCCCGTGTGGACGTCAGGCCGGACAAACGTGACAAGGCGTCACGTACCTGGGTGACGCCGGGCACGGAGTCGTCGGCCAGCGCCTGGTTCAGCGCGGTCTGCGCCTTGTCCGTGGCCGTGCGCTGGGTCAGCACCGGCTGCTGGAACCGGGTCTCGCCGCCGAGCAGGCCGTTGGTCAGGCCGCGCTCGCGCTGCACCTCCTGCACGAAGTCCTGCACCTTCAGCGCCAACGAGACGGAACTCACCGTGTCGCCGGCGGCGAAGTAGGCGCCGACCTGACCGGCGATCGTCACGCCGAGCAGCGCCAGCACGAGGACCAGGGAGAAGACCAGGATGCGCGCCAGTCGGCCGCGAATGGTGCCCGGCCGGATCAGTGTCGCGAGCCCGCCGCCGGACTCGGAGCCATCGGCCGCACCGTCGGCCGGCCGGTGCCGTGCGCTCACCACATGCTCCTTCGTTGAAACGCGCATACGGGAGCGGAAAACACACCGCGCCCTTGCGAATGCGCCTACCAGCCCCAGTGCAGGGAAGGTTCCACATGGCCACAAGCACTGTCAATAGAGCGAACGGGCTAGCGACATCACATAGTCACCACCGTAATGACAAATGACCTATCGACGATCGTCAACTGTGGATGGAAATCACAAACATGCACACCAGCGTTGGTTCTTGCCGCTAAATCGGAGGCCGACACAAGTTTCTGGAAACCTTTTCATCTAGACCTCACGGGCTCTTTTCCGACGCTGTGCGGTCTGCTAGCTTGGTGCCGGCGGGATTCGTGCGCCCGCGGCGCACAGCCCCCAATCACTCCCCGTGAGGGCGCCGGAACAGGTCCTTTACGCCGGATTCACGGTGTCGCGCCCCTGTCGTTGAGAGGCTCCGAGCCACGCCGAAGCCTCGCGATCCCGTCGGAGGTAGCCCATGCCTGTCGACGCCCGCGTCGAGGTCGACACCCACTGCCCGTACTGCGCCCTGCAGTGCGGCATGGTCGTCCGCGACGAGCGAGCCGAGGCGACCGTCGCACCACGCGAGTTCCCCACCAACCGCGGCGGCCTGTGCCAGAAGGGCTGGACGGCCGCGAGCCTGCTCCAGGCCCCCGGCCGGCTCACCACGCCACTGCTGCGCGAGCATCGCGGCGCGCCGTTACGGCCGGTCGGCTGGACCGAAGCCCTGGACTACGTGGCACTGCGCCTGCACGAACTACGAGACCGACTCGGTCCGGACGCCGTCGGCGTGTTCGGCGGCGGCGGTCTGACCAACGAAAAGGCCTACCTGCTCGGCAAGTTCGCCCGGGTGGCGCTCGGCACGTCGAAGATCGACTACAACGGCCGGTTCTGCATGTCCTCGGCCGCGGCCGCCTCGATCTTGGCGTTCGGCGTCGACCGCGGCCTGCCGTTCCCGGTGGCCGACCTGGCCGCGGCGGACGCGATCCTGTTGGTGGGGGCCAATGTCGCCGAGACGATGCCGCCGTTCATGCGGCACGTGCGGCCGGCGGCGGACAAGGGTGGCCTGATCGTCGTGGACCCGCGGCGCACCGCGACCGCCGAGGCCGCGTCGCTGCACCTCCAGCCCGCGCCCGGCACCGATCTCGCGCTGGCCCTCGGCATGCTGCATGCGGTCGTGGCCGACGGGCATCTGGACCACCGGTACATCGCCGAGCGCACAACGGGTTTCGACGACGTGTGGCGGATCGCCGCGGCGTGGTGGCCGGAGCGGGTGGAGCGGATCACCGGCGTGCCGGCCGCCGACCAGCGGGCCGCCGTCGCGCTACTGGCCCGGGCGCGCAACGCCTACGTGCTCACGGCACGCGGCACCGAGCAACACGCCTCCGGCGTGGCCACGGTGTCGGCGTGGATCAACCTGTGCCTGGCGCTGGGGCTGTGTGGGCGTAAAGGTTCCGGGTTCGGCTGCCTGACCGGCCAGGGCAACGGCCAGGGCGGCCGCGAGCACGGTCAGAAGGCCGACCAGCTGCCGGGCTACCGCAAGATCGACGACCCGGCCGCGCGCGAGCACGTTGCCGGCGTGTGGGGTGTCGACGCCGCCGAACTGCCTGGTGCGGGACCGTCGGCCTACGAGCTGCTGGATTCGCTCGGCACGGCCAACGGGCCCAAGGCATTGCTGGTGTTCGGCAGCAACATCGTGGTCTCCGCGCCGCGCGCCGGCCACATCGCCGACCGGCTCGAATCCCTCGAACTCCTGGTCACCTCGGACTTCGTGCTGTCGGAGACCGCGGCCGTGGCCGACGTCGTCTTCCCGGTCACGCAGTGGGCCGAGGAAAGCGGCACCATGACCAACCTCGAAGGCCGGATCCTGCTGCGCGGCCAGGCAGTCACACCGCCGGTCGGCGTGCGCAGCGATCTTGACGTGCTGCATGGGCTGGCCGTCCGGCTGGGCCAGCCGGCGGACCGCTTCCCGGTCGACCCGGAGACGGCGTTCGCCGAGCTCGGCCGGGCCTCGGCCGGCGGTCCGGCCGACTACGCCGGCGTCAGCTACGACCGGCTGCGGGCCGGTGAGGCCCTGCACTGGCCGGTGCCGACGGCCGATCATCCCGGCACGCCAAGGCTTTTCCTGGACCGCTTCGCCCATCCCGACGGGCTGGCCCGCTTCCGGGCCGTCGACCACGTCGGCCCGGCCGAGCCGCCGGACCCGGAGTTCCCGTTGCACGCCACCACCGGCCGGGTGTTGCAGCACTACCAGTCCGGGGCCCAGACCCGGCGGGTGCCGGTGCTGATGGACGCCAGCCCCGAGGCGTTCGTCGAGGTGCATCCCGACACCGCCCGGCGCTTCGATGTCCATGATGGACAGTGGGCGCTGGTGGAGTCCCGCCGCGGCGCCGTTCGCGCCCGGGTTCGCTGCGTGACGACCATCCGGCCGGACACCGTGTTCCTGCCGTTCCACTTCCCCGGCGCACAGCGGGCCAACCTGCTGACCAACCCGGCACTGGACCCGACCAGCCGCATGCCCGAGTTCAAGGTGTGCGCCGTGCGGTTGGGGGCGGCATGAGGATCACGATCATCGGTTACGGCATGGCCGGCGCCCGGCTGGCCGACGACCTGCGCGGCTCCGGCGCGTCGATCACCGTGATCGGCGCGGAGAAACACCCGGCATACAACCGAATCCTGCTGTCGAACGTGGTCGCCGGCTCGATGAGCCCGGACACCGTGCTGCTGCACTCGCCGGACTGGGCCCGGGACAACGGGATCGACCTGCGGCTCGGCGTCGCGGCGGCCGAGATCCGGCCTTGCCAGCATCGGGTCGTACTCACCGATGGATCCACTGTGGACTACGACGCGCTGGTGTTGGCCACCGGCAGCACCCCGTGGATCCCGCCGACCGACGGGCTGCTGGCCGGCGACGTCCTCGCGCCGGGCGTCGTGGCCTTCCGCGACCTCGACGACTGTCAGCAGATCGTCAACCAGGCCAAGGACTTCGGCCCGGTCGCCGTGCTGGGCGGCGGGTTGCTCGGCCTCGAAGCCGCGCGTGGTCTGGCCGGCCGTGGCTGCGCGGTGACCGTCGTGCATCCGGTCGGCCACCTCATGGAACGCCAACTGGATCCGGCCGGTGGACGCGTGCTGGCCCGGGTGCTGGCCACCAAGGGCATCGAGTTCCGACTCGGCCAGCTGGCCACGAAGTACTTGCCGGGCAAGGGGCTGCTGCTCGACGACGACTCGGTGGTCGCCGCCGGTCTCGTGGTCGTCGCCGCCGGCGCGCGGCCGTCGACGGCGCTGGCCGAGGCGGCCGGGCTGGCCGTCGACCGGGGCGTGATCGTCGATGACTGCCTGCTCACCAGTGCGCCGGACGTGTACGCGATCGGCGACTGCGCGACGCATCCCGGCACCGTCAGCGGTCTCGTGCAGCCGGCCTGGGAGCAGGCCGCGGTGCTGGCCCGCCGGCTCGCCGGCGAGGACATCCGCTACTCGGGCACCCCCGTGGTGACCCGACTCAAGACCCGCGACGTGGACCTGGCCTCGATGGGCGAGGTGCACGTGGAAGCACACGACTCCGACGCGGAGGTGGTCCGGCTGGAAGATCCCAGTCGCGGCCGCTACACCAAGATCGTGCTGCGTGACGACCGGGTCACGGGCGCGATCGTGTTGGGGGCGCCCGATGTGGCCGCCGCCGTCACACAGCTGCACGACCGGGGCGCACCCGCCCCCGCCGACCGGATGGCGCTGCTGCTCGGCCGCGCCATGCCCGCCGGAGACACCGCCGACCCGGGCACCCTTCCCGCGTCGACGCTGATCTGCCGTTGCAACACCGTGGACAAGGACCGGCTGGTCGGCGCGTGGCATGCCGGCGCCCGGTCGTTCGACGCACTGGTCAGCACCACCCTGGCCGGCACCGGCTGCGGTGGCTGCCGGGACACCGTCTGCGCGCTGTCCCGCTGGCTGGCCGAGCAGGACCCCGTCACCGAACCCGAGAAGTTGGGCTGCAACGCGACATGACGACGACAACCGAGGCACCCGTTCGCGGTGGACACAAGTGGATCCAGCAGTGGGACCCCGAGGACGCGGGGTTCTGGGCGGCGACCGGCCGCCGCATCGCCAACCGCAACCTGATCTTCTCCATCTTCTCCGAGCACCTGGGCTTCTCGCTCTGGTCCATCTGGAGTGTGGTGGTGCTGTCGCTGCCCGGCGCCGGCTTCAAGTTCGGCGTGGACCAGCTGTTCTGGCTGACCGCGCTGCCCAACCTGGTCGGCGCCACGCTGCGGCTGCCCTACACCTTCGCGGTGCCCAAGTTCGGCGGCCGCAACTGGGCCATCGTCAGCTCACTGCTGCTGCTCGTCCCGTGCGCGCTGCTCACGGTGGCCGTGACCACGCACGCGAGCTTCGGCTTCTTCCTGTTCGCGGCGGCCACCGCCGGCTTCGGCGGCGGCAACTTCGCGTCGTCGATGACCAACATCTCGTTCTTCTACCCGGAGAGCCGCAAGGGCTTCGCGCTCGGCATGAACGCGGCCGGCGGCAACCTCGGCGCCGCGCTGGTGCAGCTGGTCATCCCGCTGGTGATCTCCGCGGCCACCGGCGTCGGACTGGCCGTCGCCGGCCTGTTCTACATGCCGTTCGTGATCGCGGCGGCGATCTGCTCGGCGCTGTTCCAGGACAACCTGAGCACCGCCAAGTCGGACTTCCCGGCCCAGGCCGCCGCGGTCAAGCGCAGCCAGACCTGGGTGATGTCCTTCCTGTACATCGGCACCTTCGGCTCGTTCATCGGCTTCTCGGCCGCGCTGCCGCTGCTGATCAAGACCCAGTTCCCGACCGTGCACGGCACGTACTTCGCCTGGCTCGGCGCACTGGTCGGGTCGGTGGCCCGGCCGGCCGGCGGCTGGCTGTCCGACAAGATCGGCGGCAGCCGGGTCACGCTGTGGAACTTCGTGCTGATGGGCGTGGCCGCCGCGGTCGTGGTGGCCGGCGAGCGGTCCGGCAGCTTCGGCCTGTTCTTCGGCGCGTTCCTGGTGCTGTTCGTGACGGCCGGTGTCGGCAACGGCTCCACGTACCGGATGATCCCGGCCATCTTCGTGGCCCAGGCCAAGCGCGACACGGCCGAGGGCACCGACGCCGACGAAGCCGTGCGCAAGGGCAAGCGCGAAGCCGCCGCGGCGATCGGCATCGTGTCGGCGATCGGCGCGTTCGGCGGCTTCTTCGTCACCCGGATCATCGCCAGCTCGGTGGCCGCGACCAAGGCCGCGGACAACGCCTTCTACGGGTTCATCGGGTTCTACGTGCTGTGCTTCGCCGTCACCTGGTGGTTCTACCAGCGGCGCAGCTTCGCCGTGAGCAAGCTGCCCAGCCTGGCCGTGGCCAACGTGTAGTCCTCTCACACACAGTTCCCAGCTAACGGTCGTCCGCTCACAGGCTGCACTCAGTCACACCCGCTTCACTTGAGCGCATGGTCGCTCTCGCTGCACCGCAAGCCCCACCACGCCGATCCCTGCTGCGGATCGGCGTGGTGGCGGTGGTGGTGATCGCCGCCGCCGCGCTGCGGATGGCGTTCCTGTCCTACGAGACGGGGGACGCTCGGATCTTCCTGTCCTGGTACCAGCACATCGCCTCGAACGGCGGTTTCGCGGCACTCAAGGACATCAGCTTCGCCAACTACAACGTCACCTACCTGTACCTGTTGGCGGCGTTGAGTTATCTGCCGGTGACGCCGCTGGTCGGGATCAAGGTGCTGTCCGCGGCCTTCGACTTCCTGCTCGGCTACTTCGTGTACCGGCTGGTGGCGTTGCGCCATCCGGGCAAGTGGTGGCCGGTGCTGGCCGGTGCTTTGACGCTGTTCCTGCCGACCGTGGTCGTGAACGCCTCGATGTGGGGGCAGGCCGACGCCATGTACGCCGCTTTCGCCGTCGGCGGCGTGTACTTCGTGCTACGTAAGCGTCCCTGGCTGGCCTGCACGTTCATCGGCATCGCGTTCGCCTTGAAGCTCCAGACGGTGTTCCTGTTCCCGCTGCTGCTTCTGTTGGTGCTGCTGCGGTTCATGCCGTGGAAGACGCTGCTGGCCATTCCCTTGGTGTACGTGGTGCTGGACATCCCGGCGCTGCTCATCGGCACCAGCCCGGCGCAGCTGGTCTCCGTGTACGTGGCACAGACCGGGACCTTCGACCTGCTGACCTTGAACGCCCCCAACGTGTATCAGTACCTGGGGACGTCGGTGACGTCGTCCGCCTTGCGGCTCACCGGGATCCTGGTGACGGGATTCCTGGTGCTGGCCCTCGTCGTCGCCGTGTGGTGGCGCCGGGTCGAGATGTCGTCCACGCGGATCATCCTGGCCGCCACGGTGTCCGTGCTGCTGGTGCCGTACTTCCTGCCGGCCATGCACGAGCGGTACTTCTTCCTGGCCGACGCCTTGACCGTGGTCGCGGCGTTCTACCTGCCGCGCAAGCTGTGGGCGTTGCCGGTGTTGGAGCAGTTCGCCTCGTTCTTCGCCTACCTGCCGTTCCTCCTGGGCTCGGGCGGCGGCTTCGGCGGCGGCCGTGGTCAGCGACCCGGTGGCACCGGCGGCTTCCGCGGCGGCACTGGCGGCACGCCGCCCGCCGGCGGTTTTCCCGGCGGCGGCACCGGTTCTGGCGGTTTCGGCGGCCGCGCCCCGGGCGGCAGCCTCGGCTCCGGCGGGTTCGGCGGCGGTGGTTTCGGCGGCGGCTCGGTGAACCCATCCATTGTGGACATGCGCATCCTGGCCACCGCCATGCTCGGCGCACTGGCGCTGGCGGTGTGGGTGACCGCCCGACAGTTCCGCCGACCAGTGCTCACGGCCGACGAAACCCCTTAGACACCAACGAGTCCCGCTCTCGGTCGAGAGCGGGACTCGAGGGTCAGAACGGCCAGGCTGCGCGCTCGCCGGCTTCCAGCAGCGGCACCATGCCGAAGGCCGCGTCGCTCAGGCCGCCGAAGGTGAAGCGCCCCTCGGTGTGCCCGAACTCGTAGCCGGCCAGATTCCACGTGTAGACCGGCACACCCTTCGGCACGACCGCGGTCGGCAACGAGTTTCCGTTGTGCTGCTCGTCCGTCACGATGACCACGCGGTCGTGGCGACGGTAGAACTGCCGCAGGGCACCGATCGTGTCCGTGCCGCCGAGGCTGTCGAACCGGTCCCGCACCACCGGCAGCACCGACTCACCCAGCCGCAGCTTCACCCGCCGGGCCGTGGTGCCGAACTGCACAAGCTCCGCGTTCGCCGCCCGCAGCGCGAGCGCCGTCCCAAACAGCGCGGCCGCATCCGCCCTGGTCAGGTCGGACCTCGCGGACACGTTGCTGTAGAACATCGAACCCGAGCGGTCGACCAGCACCAGCGTGCGGCCGGGCAGGCTGGGCACGTTGGCCAGGCTCGCGTTCAGCGCCTGCTCCAGCGCCCACGCCCAGCGCAGCGACGGCGCCGCGCGGAACGCCGACAGGAACCGCATCGGCAGCTGCCGCGACCGCGCCACCTGCTCCGGGTCCGCCAGCTTGGCCGCGACCGTCGCCGCCACCTCGTCAGAGACGCCGGCCTGGTCGAAGTTGCGCAGATTACGCAGCAGCGCCATGTAACCCATGGTCGGGATCAGCGCCGTCCACACCTCGGCCGTCAGCGGGCCCTGCAGCCAGCCGGCGACCGACTCCCACGTCATGCCGGCCAGCTTGAGCGCCGTGGTCGCGTCGCCCGTGAACAGCTCGCGGCGGCGCTCCACCGGCCAGGACATCAGCTCGTCCCGGGCGTGGACCATCGACAGGTCAGCCGGGATTTCCTCGACGTTTCCGTACCGGCGGTCCAAGGCGTGCGTGAACAGCGCACACTGCCAGCTTTCCACCGGCTTCGGGTGCGTCAAATTCAGCACGTCGCCCATTCGCACACCACGCGCCTCACTGTCCCACTTCAGCAGCGCCCGCTCGTCGTAAAGACGTCGCACCGCATCACCGATACCGCGCTTCACCGGCTTCGGAATGGCACGGCCGTGCGTCGCGAGCCAATAGGACAGGAATTCACCCGGCTCATCAGCACGCTGCAAAACCGAATTCACGACCTGCCGCGTCATACCCGGCTCGTTCCGCGCAGAGGCGAATTCCGCCGCGCCGACGATCGACGCCGTGCGCATGTTCGCCGTGCCGCGCAGCCAGCCGAGCAGGCGCGCCGTCCATGCCGGGTCCGCAACCGTCGCCGACCGCACGAGCTGCGCGAACCGGTTGTCGCGCTCGTCCGCGGTCTCGTAGCAGGTCCGCTCGCCCACCATGTTCGCCACGGCGAGCAGGAACAGCTCCCGCTTGACGTCGCGCTTGACCGCCACGCCCCCTTCGTGAGTCCTGGGCCGACGAAGCACGTTGAACTTGGCCATTGTTGTTCCTACCCCCTTTCGGCGATCACGGACGTGTCCGAGATCAGAGTCGGTGACGGTATATGTCAACTGCTCTTCCAGCTGAGCTACCGGGCGAGCCCGGGCGGGATTCGAACCCGCGACCCGTCGATCCGAAGTAACCGTCGCCTGCGCACCGGACACGTCCGCGATCAGCACCCCCGAGTTCACCGCGTCCTACGGCGGATTTCTCTTACAAAGGAAGTAACCGTCGGACTTCGCACCGGGAGTGCTTCGCCAGCCTAGATCAGCGCGCGTCTTTGTCGCGACGGATTAATTCACGCCCCCACCAGCAGCCCGATGCCCACCACCGCCATGGTCGCCGCCACCAGCCCGTCCAGCAGCCGCCATGAGGACGGCTTGGTGAAGAAGGAGCTCAGCAGCCGCGCGCCGAAGCCGATCGCCGTGAACCAGCAGACGCTGGCCAGCACCGCCCCGATGGCGAAGTCCCAGCGCAGCGCGCCGTAGCCGGCCGCGATCGAGCCCAGCAGCAGGACCGTGTCCAGGTAGACGTGCGGGTTCAGCCAGGTCATCGCCAGGCAGGTCAGCGCCGCTCGGCGGCGTGAGCCCGTCGTCACGCCCTCCGTCGACAGTCTCGACGGCTTCAGCGCCCGCTTCGCCGCCAGGAATCCGTAGCACAGCAGGAAAATCCCGCCGATGATCGCCACCGTCGTCACCGCCGCCGGCCACGCTTGGACCAGCACCCCCACCCCGCCCACGCCCAGCCCGATCAGCACCGCGTCCGACGCGCCGCAGATCGCCACCACCGTCAGCACCGCGTCTCGTCGGATCCCTTGGCGCAGCACGAATGCGTTCTGCGCGCCGATCGCCATGATCAGGGACAGTGAGGTGCCGAAGCCCGCCGCCACGACGAGCACCACGTTGGTCATACCTTCGGACGCTAGGTCGACACTCATGAACAGTCCAGCTAATGATTCTTACGTATCATTAGCTCCCGTGATGGCCGACCTTCCCTCCGACCACGTGCAGACCCTGCTCGCCGTCGTCGACGCCGGCACCTTCGACGCCGCCGCCGCAGCCCTGCACGTCACCCCATCCGCCGTCAGCCAGCGCATCAAGGCCTTGGAACAGCGCACCGGCCGCGTCCTGCTCATGCGCACCAAGCCCGTCCAGCTCACCCCGTCCGGCCAGGTCGTCGTCCGCTTCGCCCGCCAGCTGGCCCAGCTCTCCCTCGACGCCCAGGCCGAGCTCGGCATGACCATCCCCGGCGAGCCCACCCGGCTGTCCATCGCCGTCAACGCCGATTCCCTCGCCACCTGGTTCCTGCCCGCCCTCGTCGGCCTGCCCGACGTCTGCTTCGAGCTGCACCGCGAGGACGAGGACCACACCGCCCGGCTGCTCCGCGAGGGTCTCGTGATGGCCGCCGTCACCTCCACCCCCGACCCCGTCCAGGGCTGCTCCGTGCGGGCCCTCGGCTCCCTCCGCTACCTCGCCTGCGCCTCCCCTTCTTTCCCTTTCTCCTCCTTCTCCACCTCCCCCGTCATCGTCTTCGACCGCCATGACCAGCTCCAGGACCGCTTCGCCGGCGGAGCCAGCCCTTTCCGCCACCAGATGCCCTCTTCCACCGCCTACCTCGACGCCGTCCTCCACGGCCTCGGCTGGGGCCTCATCCCCCTCCCCCTCGCCCTCCCCCACTTCGCCGCCCACACCCTCGTCAACCTCTCCCCCTCCCGTCACATGGACGTCCCCCTCTTCTGGCAGCAGTGGAAACTCGACTCCCCCGCCCTCGCCGCCGCGGCCCGCTCCGTCATCGCCACCGCCGCCACGTCGCTCGTACAGGCGTGAACCGACGGCGGATTTCCCGGCCGTTCGCTAGTCTCGGCACGCCGATCGGGGACAGTGGGGGGCAGCGCGGTGAGCAAGATCCATACGAATCCTGATCACCTGCGCCGGTCGGGCGGCAAGCTCAGCGGGTTCGGCGGCAAGCTGGCCGAGGGCGGCCAGAAACTGGAGACCGCCGGCCAGCATCTGGTCTCCCACGCCAGCGGCGACCGCTCCGGCATCGGCTCGGTGGTGGCCAAGCTCTTCGGCCGGGGCGTGCAGACCACCGGCAAGGTGTTCAACGAGGGCGGCCGGGTCGCCGAGGGCGCCGGCAAACGGCTGCACACCACGGCGAACCTCCACGAGGAAGCCGATCACAACGGTGCCAACGGGTTCAAGCGGCTGCATCGGGGCCATGAACCAGGCCATCTGCCCAAGGGCACGACGGCCGCGAAGCATCCGGTCGGCACGACGAACGCGCCGGGCACCCGGCATCGCCCCAAGAACCTGCACGCCACCAAGACGCCCGAACCCGAACGGGTCTGCGAGAACGACCCGATCGACGTGGTCAGCGGCGACGTCGTGCTGGCCCACGTCGACCTCGAACTGCCGGGCGTGCTGCCGTTGGTGCTGCGCCGGACGCACATCTCCAGCTACCGCGCCGGTCTGTCGTTCGGTCCGAGTTGGGCATCCACCGTGGACCAGCGGCTGGAGTTCGACGACCAGGGGGCCGTGTTCCTGGCCGAGGACGGCATGATCCTGGCCTATCCCCACCCCGGCGACGAGCCGGTGCCGCCCCGGCTGGGCCCGCGCTGGCCGTTGTCCCGCACCGAGTCCGGCTTCGCGATCGCTCAGCGGGGCACCGGCCGCACGCTGCACTTCGCCGGTTCCGACGAGGTTGCCGCGCTGGTCGCGATCACCGACCGCAACGGCAACCGGATCGACTTCGACCGCGACGACGCGGGCAACGTCACCGCCGTAAGGCATTCCGGCGGGTACCACCTCGACGTGCTCAGCGAGGACGACCGGCCGACCGCACTGCGGATGCGGTTGGACGGCGGGAACGTCACCGTGGTGCGGTACAGCCACGCCGAGGGCCGGCTCACCGAGATATTCAACTCCTCGGACCGGCCGCTCCAGCTCGAGTACGACCACGCCGACCGCATCACGCGGTGGATCGACCGCAACGGCCTCTGGTATCGCTACTCGTACGACGCGCAGGGCCGGTGTGTCGCCAACGAGGGCTCCGGCGGTTTCCTCAACGGCGCCTTCGACTACGACGACCACAGCACCGTCTTCACCGACGCGCTCGGCGCCACCACGACGTACGGCTTCGACGACAACTACAAGGTCGTCGCCAGGACCGACGCGCTCGGCAACACCACCACGCAGCAGTGGGATTCCGACCGGTTGGTGGCGACGACCGATCCACTCGGCAACACCACCAGGTTCACCTACGACGACGCCGGCAACCTCGTCGCCACGACCCGTCCGGACGGCGCGCAGGCGCTGGCCGAATACGACGAGCACGGCCAGGTGACCACGTTCGTCGGTCCGGACGGCGCGGTGTGGCGGCAGGAGTTCGACGACCACGGCAACCTCGTCGCCGAGACCGACCCGACCGGCGGCGTCAACCGCTATGTGTACAACGAGCGCGGCCATCGGATCTCGGCCACCGACGCCACCGGTGCGACCCGACGCATCGAGACCGACGCCGCCGGTATCCCGGTCGCGATCACCGACGCCACAGGGGCGACAACGCGCTACACGCGTGACGCTTTCGGTCGGGCGTCGGCGATCACCGACCCGCTCGGCGGCGTCACGCGCTACTCGTGGACCGTCGAGGGCACGATGCTCAGCCGGACCCGGCCCGACGGCGCGACCGAACGGTGGCGCCACGACCCCGAGGGCAACGCGGTCGAACACGTCGACGCGATGGGGCGGATCACCCGCACCCAGATCACCCACTTCAACCTGCCCGCGGTCGAGAGCCGTCCGGACGGCAGCCGTCTGGTCTTCGGCTACGACCCGACGCTGCGGCTGGCCTCCGTCACCAACGCCAAGGGCCTGGCGTGGCGCTACGAGTACGACGCGGCCGGAAACCTGGTGCGGGAGACGGACTTCAACGGCCGCGCGCTCGGGTACCAGTACGACGCCGCCGGGCAACTGGTCGGCAAGGTCAACGGCGCCGGGCAGGTCACCGCCTTGGTCCGCGACGTGCTCGGCCGGATCGTCGAACGGCGGTCGGGCGACCAGGTCACCACCATCGAGTACGACCTCGTCGGCCAGGTGAGCCGGGCCCGCAACGCCGATGCCGACCTGAGCTACACCCGTGACCCGCTGGGCCGGGTCCTCACCGAGTCGGTCAACGGCCGGGCCGTTCGCTCGGTGTACGACCCGGCGGGCCGCCGGATCCGCCGGACCACACCGTCCGGAATGGACAGTGTGTGGCGGTACGACGGCAACTCGCGGCCGACGCAGCTGATCGCCGGCACCGCTTCGCTGTCGTTCGGCCATGATCCCGTCGGCAACGAGACCACCCGGACCCTGGGCAACGGCGCGGTCCTGGACCAGGTCTGGGACGCCAACCGCCGACTGACCGGGCAGGCGCTGCGCATCGGCGACCGCGTCACCAGGCGCGGCTTTCACTACCGGCCGGACGACAATCTCGTCGCCGTCGACGACCCGACCGGGAATGCCCACCGGTACCAGGTCGACGTCATGGGCCGGGTGACCGACGTCGCGGGCGCGAACCGGCGCGAGCAGTACGCCTACGACGCCGACGGCGACCTCGTCTCGCCGGACAGGGCGTATTCCGGCACTCTCGTGCTCACGGCCGAGGACGCACGGTACTCGCACGACGCGCAGGGGCGGGTCGTGGTGCGGCAACGCAAGCGGCTGTCGCGCAAGCCCGACACCTGGCGCTACCACTGGGATGCCGACGACCGCCTGGTTGCCGTGGTGACGCCGGACGGCACCCGGTGGTCCTATCTGTACGACCCGCTCGGTCGCCGGATCGCCAAGCTCCGGCTGGCCGCCGACAACTCGGTCGTCGAGCGGGTCGACTTCGTCTGGGACGGCGCCGTGGTCGCCGAGCAGACCGGCGCGGACGGCCGAACCACGACGTGGGAATTCGACCCGACCAGCTTCCGCCCGCTCACCCAGACCGAGCAGCACGGCGTCGACCAGCGGTTCTATGCCATCGTCACGGACATCGTCGGCACCCCAACCGAACTGGTCGACGAGCGGGGCGACATCGCGTGGCGGCAGGAGTCGACCCTGTGGGGCCAGGCGATCGGCGCGCTGACCAACCGCGCCGACACGCCACTACGGTTCCCCGGCCAGTACTTCGACGCGGAAACCGGGCTGCACTACAACTACCTGCGCTACTACGACCCGGTGTCGGGCCGCTACGCCAGCCCCGACCCGCTCGGCCTGTTCGGCGGTCCGTCGCCCCACGGCTACGTGCACAACCCGACCGGCTGGACCGACGCCCTCGGCCTGACCGAATCGGGCGACATCGAGTTCCTGGACCCCAACGACATCAACTTCTCGCAGCGGTCGATCACCGAGAACGACTACAGCGAGGCCATGCGGGCCGGGCAGTGGGACTGGAACCGGTCGCCGGTGCACGTCATGGAGATCGACGGGCAGCTGGTCAGCTACGACAACCGGCGACTCGACGCCGCCCGCGAGGCCGGCGTCCCCGTCGGCGTCGTGCGGGTCCGGCCCGACGACCCGCACCCCGAGTCGACCACCGGCAAGACGTGGGCCGAGAAGTTCCAGGAGCGGTTCACCGATCCGCGCAACCGGCTGGACGGTCGACCGGTGCCGAACACCGGGCTCAGCGAGCGACCGACCGCCATGCCACCGGGTTCCTGCGGTGGCGGCCGCCGACGAAGGAGAAGGCGATGAGCGAGATCCAGGAGCTGTGGCGGGCCGGCCGGCTGCCGATCGAGGACGGCGTGTTCTTCGCCGACGGCCGGTCGTACGCCGTCGACGTCGCCGGCTCGGCCCTGCGGGTGGTCGAGGAGGTCGACCTCGCCGAGCTCCTCGCCGAGGACCCGGACTGGCTCACCTCCATCGACATCACCCGCGAATCGCCAGCACCCGGCGGTTTCGTCTGCGCCGGCGAGGGATCGCACGGCTCGGAAGGCTTCTTCGCCCGACTGGACGCCGACCGGAACCTCGTCTGGGTCTGCTACCTGTCCGAGTCGAACCCGTTCGACCGGCTGACGGTCGCCGACGGCGCGCTGACCGCCGCGTCCACCTCCGGCGTGACGATCACCGTCGACCTCGACGCGCCGGTGTAGCTCACGGCATCCGAAGAACGGGTTTGAGCACGTCTCCTGAATGAGCCGCGGCCAGTGCGGTCTCGATTTCGGCGAACGGGTGGAAGGTGACGAGCTCGTCGAACGGGAACCGGCCCTGCCGGTGAAGGTCGATCAGCGTGGTGATGAGCGGGATGCCGCGGCCTTCGCCGCCGAGGATGCCGATCACGCGTTTGCCCCAGAGCGTTGCCAGATGGTCGAGTTGGATCTGCGCGCCGGCCGGGGCGCCGCCGATGAGCGCGCACACGCCGCGCATGCCGACCGAGTCGGCCGCCTGCCGGCAGACGTCGACGACGCCGGTGCATTCCAGGCTGTAGTCGGCCGGGCCGTCGCAGATCTCGTGCACCGCGGCGACCGGGTCGTGCTCGGTGACGTCGATGGTGTCGGTCGCGCCGAAGCGCCGAGCCAGGGCCAGCCGCGAGGGATGGCGGTCGACGGCGATGATCCGTGTCGCGCCGGTGTTGACGGCGGCCATCACCGCCGCGAGGCCGACCGAGCCGGCGCCGTAGACGACCAAGGCGGAGCCGGCGTTGGGCCGCAACACGTTCAGCACGGCACCGGCCCCGGTGGACAGACCGCACGCAAGCGGCCCCAACAGTTCCAGTGGCAAACCGGGGTCGACCCGGACGAGCCCGCGCCACGGCACGATCGCGTGCGTGGCGAAGGACGATTGTCCGAAGAAGTGACTGGCCAGCGGGGTGCCGTCGAGCCTGCGCAGCGCGGTCGACCCGTCGGACCGGCCGCCACCGACGAGGAGATCGGCCAGCCGCAGGCAGTAGCGCGGTTGACCGTCGAGGCAGTTACGGCAGGCTCCGCACCAGGGCCAGCCGAGCACGACGTGGTCGCCGGCGCGAACCTCGGTGACGTCGGGGCCGACGGCGTCCACCACGCCGGCTCCTTCGTGGCCGAGAACTCCGGGCAGTGGGAAGGGCAGGTCGCCGTGCCGGGTGATCGAGTCGGTGTGGCAGATGCCGGTGGCGACGATCCGGACCAGCACCTCGCCGCTGCGGGGTTCGTCGAGCACCACCTCCTGCGGGATGAACGCGCCGTGTCGCTCTTCCACCACGGCGGCGGTGATCTTCATCGGTTCGCCTTTCTGGCCTCGTCGTCACCGTCGAGGCGATCGAGCACCTGCGTGATGTCGACGGCTATGGAGAGCGCGCGGTCGCCGAGTGCGCCGGGCACTTCCGGGTGCTGCGGATTGATCCTGACCAGGCGGGCGTTCGGGGTGCGGTACGCGATGTTCTCCGCGGGCCAGCGAACGACACCCGGTGTGGAGAGCCCGGCGCCGACCTCGATGACCAGCAGGCGGGCGTCGTCAGCGAGGTGACGTCTCCAGTGCGCGAAGCGGACGCCGCCCTCGTAATAGGGAGCTTCGACGAACTCGGGTCCTTTACGGACGTTGAGGAACACCGGGCCGCCGCAGCTGGGGCAGGCCGGGATCGCGGTCTCGTCGACGACCGTGCCCGAGTGCGGGTCGTACGCCGCCAGTGCCCGGCTGATGATCGAACTGCTTGCCCAGGTCTCCTCCGTGCAAGGCGTCTCGCACTGATAGCGGGCGTAGTCACCCTGTGGGCTCCAGACGCGATCTTCGGCGAAACCGTTGCGGGCGAACAGACCGTCGACGTTCGAGGTGAGCACGAAGTGGTCCCGGTCGCCGATCAGGGCGCGCAGTCGACGGTAGAGCGGGTTCGGTTCCGCGCCGAACCGGATGTCGTTGACATGCACCGACCAGTAGCCCCACAACAACGGCGGTGGCAGCGGCAGGCCGATCAGCTGGTACCGCGCGCGCAGGCCCAACCGTTGCAGCGCAGGGAAAAGCTCGGCGAAGCGGCGCGTGTCGCCGTAGTCGTAGCCGGCCGCGGCGGACAGGCCCGCTCCACCGGCGACGAGCACATGGCTCGATTCGTCGAGCCATGTGCGGAAGGTGTTCATCGTGTCCATGTGGCCAACAGTTCGTGGTGAAGGGCTTCGGCGGCAGCGTCGAAGGAGACGAGGATGACGCGGTCGAACCGGGCCGGGTGTTCGTCGAGCCAGTCCGCGACCGTGGTCAGTGCGATCCGTGCGGCCGGCGCCGGCGGAAATCCGAAAACACCGGTGCTGATGGCACAGAAGGCGATGGTGCGGATCTGGGGCACCTGGGCCGCCAGGTCGAGACACGCCCGGTACGAGGCGGCGAGAGCTTGTTCGTGCTGTGGTCGCAGGGGTCCACGGACGATCGGGCCCACGGTGTGCAGCACGAACCGGGCCGGGAGGTGGTAGCCGCGGGTGATCTTCGCGGTGCCGGTCGGCTCCGGGAACCGCTGCTCGGTCATGATCGTGTGGCAGTCGGCGCGCAGACGGGGACCGGCGGCGGCGTGGATGGCGTTGTCGACACACGGGTGGTGCGGGCGGAAGCAGCCGAGCAGAGTGTCGTTGGCGGCGTTGACGATTGCGTCAGCACGGAGGGTCGTGATGTCGCCGCGCCAGGTGCTGACCTGTTTCGCGGCCGGGTAGCCGCTGCCGGGGTGGTCCTCGGCGACCAGGGGCAAGGTCTCCGGCGCGATTGTCGGTCTCAACGCGCGCTCGCCGCCCAGGAGTGAGTCGAGCAGCATGAGCACTTCGGGCCGCATCGGTACGGGGTGGCGGCGGGTCAGGGCAGCTCGCAGCGCCTGTCTCGCCTGTGCCGGGCCGGCCGCGCCCTGGGGATGGAGCAGTTCGAGCGCGGTCTCGGCGAGTCCGGCGAGCTGGTCGGGCGGAACGGGGCGGCCGGCGGGCACGAAGGGCCGGTCCAGGTCGATCGCGGCCCGATAGGCCTGAAGCGGGAGCGGATCGTCGTGGTGCACGGAAACCCCGGACGTCAGAAGACGCCGTTGTCGTGGGGCAGTTCGCCGGGGATCGGGGCGATGACGTCCCAGTGCTCGACGATCTTGCCGTCCTGGACGCGGAACAGGTCCCAGTAGGCGACGGGAACGCCGAACTCGCCCTCGGACTGCACCAGGACCAGGTCACCTTCGGCGACGACACGGTGGATCGTCTTGTAGACGAGGTTCTTGCCCGCCTCCGCCCAGCGGGCGGCCGCCGCGCCGAACCCGTCCAGGCCGTCCGCTGCCTCGGGGTTGTGCTGCCGGTAGGTCTCGGTGGAGATGTAGTCGGTCAGCACCGAGTAGTCGGCGTCCTGGAGGACCCGCCGCGCGAACTCGGCCACCAGGGCGCGGCTGGCCTCGGTGCCGGCGGCGGCGTCCGGCTCCGTCGGCCCGTCGGTCTGGGAGCGGCCACTGGCCGTCTCGGCCACGACCGG
>DATJJB010000297.1:0-3521 GCA_035492655.1 Kutzneria sp.
CGTGCTGGGCATCGTGATCGCGGTGATGCAGCTGGAGAGCCACATCCTGCAGCCGCTGCTGCTGGGCCGCGCGGTGCAGCTGCATCCGCTGGCCGTGGTGCTGGTGATCGCGGCCGGCTTCACCTTCGGCGGCATCGCCGGCGCGCTGATGTCGGTGCCGATCCTGGCCGTGCTGAACTCGGGCATCCGGTCGCTGCTGCACGACCAGGGCATCGATCCATCCGAAGTGGACCCGACCCGGCCGCCCAAGGTGGAGCCGGGCCACGGCAAGTAGCTAGGCCATGGCCACCAGGTTGCGACCGTAGCCCTTGGCCGACAACAGGGCCGAGTCCGCGGCGACGAGCAGTGTGGACACGTCGTAGCCGTAACGGTCCGAAGTGGACACTCCGATGCTGACGGTGAGGCCGTCCAGCACATGGGCGTGGCCGTCGGCTGCGGTCGTGGCCACCCGCAGCAGCGAGATGGCGTGCCGGACCCGCTCGGCCACCGACTCGGCCACGCCCGGGCCGGTGTCCGGCAGCAGGACCACGAACTCCTCGCCGCCGAACCGCCCGACCACGTCGCCGTGCCGCACGCTGCCCCGAAGCTCACGGGCGACCGCGGCCAGCGCGGCATCCCCGGCCAGGTGGCCGACCTTGTCGTTGACCCGCTTGAAGTGGTCGAGGTCCAGCAGCATCATCGCGACCGGCCGCTGTCGCGCGTTGGCCTTGGCCAGCTCGTCACGGGCCCGCAGGTCCCAGTGCACGGCGTTGGACAGCCCGGTCTTGGCATCACGCTGGGCCGAGCGCCGCCACTGCGGCAACTGCGCGGCCCGCTCCAGCAGGAACATCGGCGGACCGGCCAGCAGCGCCCGGATCGGGTCGGTCAGCACGGCCATCGCCATCAACCCACCGGTGCTGGCCGCGACGATGCCCAGCACGACGTCGATCGGCTCGCCGAACACCTCGTCCGCGCCGGCCGCCGGGGCCCGCAACCGCAGGCCGACCGCCACCAGCACGGCCCGGGTCATCAGCAGCACGAAGCCGGCCAGCACCAACACGCCGAAGTCCCAACTCGGCTGGTTCCAGCCGACGGTGGCGCGGGCGGCGAACACCGACAACGTGGTCGCGGCCAGGGTGAACAGCCAGCGATGGGCTTCCGGGCCCGGGCCGAGCACGCCGTAGAGGGCGGGTCCGAGCAGGAGCAGCAGCGTCAGGTTGGGCGGCAGCACCAGCAGACCGGCCGACAGGTAGCAGATGTGCAGGGCCCACGGGTTGCGCCGGGTCTCGTTGGACAGCTGGGTGGCGATCGCCGTGACGACGACGACCACCAGGCCGGTGCCGGCGATCGCGGCGAAGCGGCCGAGGTCGGCCAGCGACGGCGGGGCGGTCGCGGCCAGGACGTAGCCGCCGACGGCCAGCGCGGCGAGGTCCACTGCGATCCAGTAGACCAACGCGGGCCTCGGCAGGGTCCACATCGACCAGTCGCGCACAACGAGTCCGTTCGTCACCCGAGGTCCGCCAGCGTCGCACACACCGTGACGTCAGCAGAAGTCCACCGGTCAGGGATACCGGTCACCACTCGGTCACGGCAGGATGTGGCCGGGGAGGAGCAGGTGGTGAACCGCAGACCAGCCATTCCGGGGATCACTCCGGACGACGATCCGGCCACGCCGTTCTGGCGGGGCCTGATCGTGCTACGCATCGTGACCTTGGTCTTCGCCCTGGTCAGCATCTGGCTCTACCGAGGTCACTTCAATGTGGAGTGGGCGGCCTGGGTTGTCGCCGGCGTGATGACCGTGTGGACCGGAGTGCTCACGTTCTTCTACCTCTCGCCGCCCGGCCGCCGTCCCCAGCTGGTGATCGCCGACCTGGTGCTGAACACCGTGCTGATGCTGCTGTCGGTGCCGATCGTCGGTCCATCGCCGATGCAGAGCGGCGCGCAGACGATCACCACCCTGTGGTCCAGCGGCGCGCCGGTCGGCGGGGCGATCTACGGCGGCCGGTACTGGGGGCTGCTGTTCGGCGGCATCACGGCCGTGGCCAACATCCTGCCGCGCGGCTACTTCAACATTTACCTGGCCGAGGACACGGTCCTGCTGATCGGCGTGAGCTTCGTGGTCGGCGTGGCCTCGGAGGCCACCCGCAACTCCGCGGCCCGGGTACGGCAGGCGCTGCGCACCGAAGCGGCGACGGCCGAGCGCGAGCGGCTGGCCCGGTCCATTCACGACGGTGTGCTCCAGGTGTTGGCTCGGGTCCGCAAGCGGGGACTGGAGGTCGGCGGCGAGGCGGCGGAGATCGCCGAGCTGGCCGGCGAGCAGGAGATCGCGCTGCGGTCGCTGATCGCCTCCGGCCCGCTGGAATCCACTATGGACGGCGACACGGACCTGCGGCAGTGGGTGCAGCTGTTGGCCACGCCGACGATTTCCGTGGCCGCGCCGGCCACGCCGGTACTGGTGCCCCACGTGACCGCTGGCGAGCTGAGTGCCGCCGCCCGAGAGGCGCTGTCCAATGTGGACCGCCATGCCGGGGCGTCCGCGCGGGCCTGGGTGCTGCTGGAGGACCTCGGCGGCGAGGTGGTGCTGAGCATCCGTGACGACGGCGTCGGCATCCCCGACGGCCGGCTGGCCATCGCCGAGGCCGAAGGTCACTTGGGCGTCTCCCAGTCGATCCGGGGACGGATCGCCGACCTGGGTGGCACCGTTGAGCTGACCACGGCGCCCGGCGAGGGCACCGAGTGGGAACTGCACGTGCCGACAGGGGGAGCAGCGTGAGCGTCCGGGTGATGGTGGTCGACGACCATCCGATGTGGCGGGCCGGCGTGGCGCGCGACCTCGAGGAACGCGGCTTCGAGGTGGTCGCCACGGCCAGCGACGCGCCGTCCGCGGTGCGCATCGCCGGCACCGTGCGGCCCGACGTCGTGCTGATGGACCTCAACCTCGGCGCGCAGACCGGCGTGGAGGCGACGCAGCAGATCGTCGCCGCCCGGCCGGAGACCCGGGTGCTGGTGCTGTCGGCGTCCGGCGAGCACAGCGACGTGCTGGAGGCGGTGAAGGCCGGCGCCTCCGGCTACCTGCTGAAATCGGCCTCGGTCGAGGAGCTCGTCAACGCGGTCAACCGCACCGCCGACGGCGCGGCCGTGTTCACCGCCGGGCTGGCCGGTCTGGTGCTGGGCGAGTACCGGCGGATGGCCACCGAGCCGGCCGGCCGCGAACCGGCGCCGGAGCTCACCGGCCGGGAGACCGAGGTGCTCCGCCTGGTGGCCAAGGGCCTGACCTCCAAGCAGATCGCCACCCGGCTGGACATCTCACCCCGCACCGTGGAGAACCACGTCCAGTCCACGCTGCGCAAGCTCCAGCTGCACAACCGCGTCGAGCTGGCGCGTTACGCCATCGAGCACGGACTGGACGCGGACTCCGTCGGTTAGTGCTGCCGGCGCGGGGTGAGGGCGGCCCTCGCCGCCAGTCGAGCGTGCTCCGGGTCGTGGGTGGCCAGCGCCGCCTTGGCCGCCAGCTGGCACTGGTCGAAGTGCACCTCGGCCAG
>DATJJB010000298.1:0-5331 GCA_035492655.1 Kutzneria sp.
CTGCTGGAGCAGCTGCGCCGGCCGCCGCGTCGCCGTGGCCTGGCCGTGGTGATCTCCGACTTCCTCGGCGACCTGTCGTGGCAGCGGCCGCTGCGCGGGCTGTCCGCCCGGCACGACCTGGTCGCCGTGGAGATCGTCGATCCGCGGGACGTCGACCTGCCCGAGGTCGGCCTGGTGACCCTGGTCGACCCGGAGAGCGGCCGCCAGCGCGAGGTGAACGCGTCGCCGCTGCTGCGCCGGCAGTTCGCCGCCGCGGCGGACGAGCACCGGGCCCAGGTCGCCGCCGGGCTGCGGCAGGCCAACTGCGCGCACCTGGTGCTGCGCACGGATTCCGACTGGATCGCCGACATGGTCCGGTTCGTGGTGGCCCGCAAGCGGCGGTGGTCCGGGGGAGCAGCGGGATGAGCTTGTCCGGGTTCACGGACCCGTGGTGGCTGCTGCTGATCGGGGTGGTGGCCGTGCTCGCGGTCGGCTACCTCGTCATCCAGCGCCTGCGCCGCCGGGACACCAGGCGCTTCACCAATCTCGAGCTGCTGGCCCGCGTCGCCCCGCGTCGCCCCGGCTGGCCGCGGCACGTGCCGCCGGCCATGCTGGCCGTCGGCCTGATCCTGCTGAGCATCGCGCTGGCCGGTCCGACGGCCGAGCAGAAGGTGCCGCGCAACCGGGCCACCGTGATGCTGGTCATCGACGTGTCGTTGTCCATGAACGCCAAGGACATCCCGCCGTCGCGACTGGCCGCCGCGCAGAACGCGGCCAAGTCCTTCGCCGACCAGCTCACGCCCGGCGTGAACCTCGGCCTGATCGAGTTCGCCGGCTCGGCGACCACGCTGGTGTCGCCGACCACCGACCGCACCCAGGTCAAGGCCGGCATCGACGCGTTGAAGGCGGCCGAGGGCACCGCCACCGGCGACGCCATCGCCGCCGCCGTGCAGGCCATCCAGTCGTTCGGCAAGCTCATCACCGGTCCGGACGGGCCGCCGCCCGCGCGCATCGTGCTGCTGTCCGACGGCCGGGAGAACACCCCCGCCGACCCCAACGCCGCGCGCGGCGCGTACACCCAGGCGAGGGCGGCTCGGCAGGCGCAGATGCCGATCTCCGGCATCTACTTCGGCACCAAGGGCGGCAACGCCGACATCGAGGGGCAGACCGAGGACGTGCCCGGCGACCAGCAGGCCATGCAGCAGGTGGCCCAGCTGTCCGGCGGCGAGGCCTACGACGCCGAGAGCGCCGGCCAGCTGCAGAACGTCTACGGCTCGCTGGCGTCCCAGATCGGCTACGAGACCAAGACGGTGGACGCCAGCCAGCCGTGGCTCGCGCTGGGCACGTTGATCTCGCTGCTGTCGGTCGCCGCGTCGGTGCTCATCACTCAGCGGATCTCCTGATGATCCTGCCCTTTAGGCCGTAAGGAGGCCGAAGGGCAGCCAGTTGCTATCAGGACGCCCAGAAAGTCGATCTTGATCTTGCCTCCGGGCCGCGACCATCGCGATGATGCCGGTATGGGGCGCTGCCGGTGGTGAGTGGGAACCGTCCCGGCGGCCTGTACGGCTACTCGATCCTGTGGGCCGGGCAGATCCTGTCGGTCAGTGCGGCCCGGATGGTCAACTTCGGGTTCGGCGTCTGGCTGTTCCTGCGCACGCACAGCGCCCTCGACCTGTCGCTGATGACCGGCGCCGCGTTCCTGGCCACCATGCTGTGCAGTCCCTTCGCCGGCGCGGCCATCGACCGCCTGCCGCGGCGGCTGACCATCGCCGTCGGCGACGCCGGCACCGTCGTCGTGCTCGGCACACTGCTGGTGCTGTTCCACTTCCACGGCGTCCACGGCTGGGAGTTGTTCCTGGCCAACACCCTCATCGGCGTGCTGGTGGCGTTCGAGGTACCCGCGTATTCGGCCACCATCTCGCTGATGGTGGCCAAGGAGGACCTGTCCCGGGCCAACGCGATGCGAACGATTGCCGACTCCGTGCAGAACGTCGTCGCCCCCACCCTCGGCGCGATCGCCTTGCAGTGCCTGGGCATTGACGTCGTGGTGCTCATCGCCGTGCTGGCCGGGGCGGTCGCCGCCGGCACGGTGTTCCTGGTGCGCATCCCGCAACCCGACCGCACCGCCGCGCGTGCCACCGGCTGGTGGCACAGCGCCATCCTCGGTTTTCGCTACATCGCCGCCCGCCCCGGCCTGGTCGGTCTCCAGTCGACCTTCTTCGTCGTCAGCATGCTGTCCGTGATGGGCTGGCAGGTCCTGACGCCCATGGTCCTGTTACGCAGCGGGAATTCCGAGCTGGCCGCCGGCCTGGTCCAGACCGTCGGCGCCGTCGGCGGCGTGGTCGGCGGCATCGTCATGCTCCTACGTCCCCCACCGGTTCGCCCCGTCCGCTCCGTGCTGCTGGCCGTGCTGGCCTACTACTCGCTCGGCCGCATCGTGCTCGGCTTGGGCGACGGCATCTTCTGGTGGGCCGCCAGCTGGTTCTGCTCCTGGGTCTGCATGCCGTTCCTACGCGGCAATCTCGACGCCATCTGGCAGGTCAAGGTCGATCCCGCCATGCAGGGCCGCGTCTTCGGCGCCCGCCAGGTCGTGGACAACCTCGCGCTGCCGCTGGCCCTGCTCATCGTCGGCCCCCTTGCCGACAACGTCCTCGAGCCCGGCATGCAACCCGGCGGCGCCCTGCTCGCCGTCTTCGGCTCCCTCATTCCCGGCGGCCCCGGTGGCGGCATGGCCCTCGTCTTCTTCGCCACCGGCGTCCTCGGCGTCGTCGTCGGTCTCTGCGGCTTCTTCGTCAAGGTCGTGCGCGACGTCGACACCGACCTGCCGGACCACGACGCGCTGCCGGACCTGATCGCCTCCGGCAGTCGCGCCTAGCCCGCTGACCTGGTGAGCTTCCCTCGATAGGGGGACGCCGGTTGCCGACCGGGGCGAGCAGGATAACGCTTTCCACGGGAGGCCGTGATGATGACCAGTGCCGAGAAGCGCGCCGCGGTCGGTGGATTCCTGTGGATCGTCGCGATGGTGCAGCACTTCGTCGCGCAGATCGTGGTGGCGGCGCACTGGCGGGTCCCGTACAGCTGGCGGGACAACTCCATCGGCGACCTCGGCAACACGGCCTGCGGCGACTTCATGGGGAACTACGTCTGCTCGCCGCTGTACGGGTTGATGAACGCGTCGTTCATCATCGCCGGGCTGCTGCTGATCACCGGCCTTGGCCTGCTGTGCTCGATCTGGCCGGACACCGGCATGGCGACGGTGGGCGTGCTGCTGCTGATCCTGGCCGGCGCGGGCAAGGTGCTGGTCGGCGCGGCCCCGGAGAACGAGAACGTGGGGCTGTACCTGGTCGGCGGGCTCAACCTGCCACTGGCCAGCGTGGCGATCCTGCTGCTGAGCCTGGCGGCCCGGCACACGAGACTGGGCATGTTCGGCCTCGTGTGCGCGTTCTTCGGCCTGCTCGGCACGGTGATGGCGGTGTTCGCGCCGCAGCTGCTCGGCGTGGGCGGCGCCGAGCGCCTGGCCGGATATCCCGGCTACATCTGGGTTTTCGTGGTCGGCGGCGCCGCCCTGCTGCCGAGGCGCCGGTCAGCCGAGGTGCTCGCGCAGATGGCGTAGCTGCCGCTCGACGTGCCCGCGCGGCACGTCGTGCCCGCCGAACGGGGAGACGGTGATCTCCTTGGGCGCCTTGATCTCGTTGTACGCGGCGTACACAGTGGACGGTGGGCAGACCGGGTCCATCAGCCCCGCGCTGAACAGCGTGGTGGCGGTGATCCGCCGGGCCAGCAGCGCGCAGTCCACGTAGCGCAGGGTTTCGAACACCGCCGGCACCAGATCCACGTGCTGGGCCAGGAAATCGCTGATCTCGGTGAACGGCGGCTTGGGCGTGATCTTGACGGCCCGGTGGAAGTCGCACAGGAACGGGATGTCCGCGTGGCACACCCGGACCCGGTCCCCGCACAGCGCCGCGGCGGCCAGCGCCAGCCCGCCGCCCTGGCTGCCGCCGCTGACGGCGATCCGCGCCGGATCGACACCGTCCAATTCGGACGCCACGTCGACCGCGCGCACCGCGTCCACAAAAAGTCGGCTGTAGTAGTACGTTTCCGGGCTGGCGATGCCCCGGGTCATCACGCCCGGGTACTCCGGCCCGGCCGGCATCCGCCCGGGGTCGCCGGTCGCGCCGATGGCCCACTTCGCGCCCTGCCCACGGGTGTCCATCACCAGCACCGCATAGCCGGCGGCGGCCCACAGGGTGTGGTCCATCGGCAGGCCCCGCCCGCCGCCGTACCCGATGTAGCGCACCACGACCGGCAGTTGCTGGCCCTCGGAGCCGGCCGGCCGCAGGTACCAACCGCGGATCCGGTCACCACCGTCGCCGGAGAACTCCACGTCCCACGCCGGCATCGGTCCATACGCCAGTTCCTCGTGCCGCTGCAAGGTCACCGGCTCGGCCACCGCCCGCGCGGCCGCGATCCGGGCCGCCCACCAGGCGTCCAGGCCGTCCGGCTCGGTCGCGGTCACCCTGTGCTCGGCCAGCTCCGACGGTTCCGAGAGGTCGAACAGGGGCATGGTTTCCTCCTACTGGCAACAGGTCAGGTCCTTGGGCGAGTATCGCAGCAGCACGACATCGCCGACCTGGGTGCAGCCAAGGAGTTTCATCCGGGCGGTGGTCCCGCCGGGATAGTTGGCCGGCCCGAGGAAACGGGGCGCCTCGGCCTGCCCGACGACCAGCGGCGCGATCGCCACGTGCAGCTCGTCGGCCAGGTTGAGCGCCACCAGCTGGGTGTGCACGGTGCCGCCGCCCTCGACCATGAGCCGGTCGACGCCGCGCTCGCCCAGCCGGGCCAGCACGGTGTGCCAGTCGAACACCGCGCCGGTGCTGACCACCTCGGCGAGGTCGCCGAGGCGGTCCCGCAGCTTCTCCGCGGCCGAGTCCACCGTGAACACCAGTTTGTGGCCGCCGCAGCCCCACACCGCCAGGTCCGCGTCGAGGTCGCCGGAGCCGGTGACGACGACCTTCATCGGGTACGCCGGCAGTCCACGCGCCTCGCGCTGGGCCCGGCGTTGCTCCGAGCGCACGATCAGTCGCGGGTTGTCATGGCGAATCGTGTTGGCCCCGACCAGGATGGCGTCGGCCTCGGCGCGGACCGCGTCGACCCGGTCGAAGTCCTCCGGACAGGACAGCAGGAGGCGCTGGCACCCGGCGTCGTCGAGGAAGCCGTCGATGCTCACGGCCGCCGACAGCACGACATACGGCAGTTTCATGGGCCTCAACTCACGAGACTGGACAGCGTGATGGTGTGTCCGGTGTGGTCCACCTTGGCCCGCAGGTAGCGCAGGTTGGTCTCGGTGGCGAA
>DATJJB010000299.1:0-4041 GCA_035492655.1 Kutzneria sp.
GCGGTGGAGCGTGTCCTGGGGGAGAGGTCGGAGCACGTCATGGCATCGGTCTACGCCGAGCTGGCCCATCGCTACGGGTGGCTGACGTTGGACCGACCCCTGGAGCCCGCCGAATACGACCGCGTCCGGAACGCGGTTGTATCCTGGTGCGAGAGTGACCGGACGATGACCGAAACCCTGGCGGAGTTCGGGCCGCCGTCGATCCTGCTCGGCGGCAACAATCCGCGTTACTCCAAGACATTCGGGTACGGCACGCCGCATCAGCCGCTGGTCTTTTTCCATCTGTGGAACGGGACTGAGTCCAACGCGGCCAGCACGTGGCCGCCGGATCACCCGGAGCCGCTGCTCCAAGCGGCGCGACGACCGGCGGACAGCTTCGTGGAGGAGTTCGTCTTCACGCCGAGGGGAGCGCGGCGGCGCAAGGAGCTTGGGGCCTGACACTTCGCGCGAGTTGGCAGGGGAGTAGCCGTGACGGCGCGGCTCCAGCACTGTCGGGCCCAGCTCGGGCCGTTGGTGCCTGATCAAACGGGCCGCCGGTGTCCAGTGGGGCACAAAAGCAAGCACATGCTCACGTCACCCCACCCGCCGCTGGGGTGTGCCACGTGTCGCCTGGCCAACCCCCTCGTTGCGGCACGACGAACATCGTGATCCGCGACGACCGGCGGACAGCTTCGTGGAGCGCGGCGTCAGGAGCTCGGGGCCTGAACGTCCAAGGACTCCAGAGGCTGGAACTCAGCGCCGGAACGGTGCCAGATGGGTCCGGGACAGGCGAGACCCTCGGCGGCCAATGCGCGTTTGACGACCTTGTAGGTGGCGGTGCGGGGCAAGGTGGCGGCGATGCGGACGTAGCGGGGGAGCTGCTTGGGACCGAGGTCGGGCTGGGCGGCGAGGAAGGCGGCGAAGGAGCCGGGATCGAGGGTGGTGCCGGGGCGAAGGATGAGGGCGGCCATGACCTGGTCGCCGACGGTGGGATCGGGAATGCCGTAGACGGCGACCTCGGCGACGGACGGGTGCCGGGCGAGGATGCGTTCGATGGGGGCGGTGCCGAGGTTCTCGCCGTCGACGCGAAGCCAGTCGCCGGTGCGGCCGGCGAAGTAGCAGAAGCCGGCGGAGTCGACGTAGCCGAGATCGCCGCTGTGGTACGAGCCGTTGCGCAGCCGGGAGGAGTCGGCGGCGGGATCGCCGTAGTAGCCGGCGAACCAGCCGGGGCCGGCGGTGTTGACGATCTCGCCGATGGCCTCGGCGGGGTTGAGCAGACGGCCGTCGGGGGCGAATTGGGCTGGCGGACAAGGGGTTCCGGTGTCGACATCGAGGATCAGGGTGCCCTCGGTGAGCTTGCCAAGTGCGCCGGTCGGGGTGTCGGGAGTACGGGCGATGGCCACACCGCCTTCGGTGGAGCCGAAACCGTCGACGACGAGGCAATCGAAGCGCGACGCGAATTGGGCGAGGTCGGCCTCGTTGCCCTCATTGCCGTAGACGATGACGAGAGGGTTGTCGGCGTCGTCGACACGAGCGGGAGTGGCGAGGATGTACGACAGGGGCCGGCCGACGTAGTTGGCGTAGGTGGCGCCGAAGGCGCGGACGTCAGGCAGGAAGCCGGAAGCGGAGAAACGGCGGCGTAGTGCGAGAGTCGCGCCGGCGGCGAGCCCGACGGACCAGCCGGCCATGATGGCGTTGGAGTGGAACATCGGCATCGACAGATAGACCGTGTCTGAAGTGGACAGTCCAAAGCGGTCGGCCAGCATGCGGCCGGGGAACGCGATCTTGCCGTGCGTGCAGCGGACGGCCTTGGGGTCGCCGCTGGTGCCGGAGGTGAAGATCAGCATCAGCAGGTCGTCCGGGGTCGCCGGCACCGGCGCCAGCGGCGCGTCGGCGGACACGATCTCCTGCCAGGCCGGGGAATGCACGTCGAACACCGGAATATCCAGATCCAGCCCGGCCACCAGATCGGCGTGCCGGGCCTCGGTGAGCACCAGCTGGCAGTCGGCCAGTCGGATGTCCCGGGCCAGCGCCGGCCCGCGCCGGGTCGGGTTCAGGCCGACCAGCACCGCGCCGGACAGGGCGGCGCCGGCCAGCGCGAAGGAGAACTCGGGCAGGTTGTCGGCCAGAATGCCGATGTGGAACGGGATCCCGGGCCGGCGCAGGGCAGCGAACCCGGCGGCATAGGCGGCCGCGCGCCGGATGTGCTCGGCCCAGGACCACGACGCGTCCTCGAACCTCAGGCCCGGCCCGTCATCGGTGGCCCGGGCCAGCAGCAGGTCGGTCACGGTCGGCGTGTCAGGGCTGGCCATGGCTTCGAACGTAACGCGGCGACCCGGCGTCCACCACCGCCAGTCGAATCAGGATTGACGCGACCGGGTGGGCGGGCAATGATTCAGCCACACCGAAGCAAGGAGAGGTCATGACGGACATGCGACAGCGAGACGCGCAGCGCCGGAGCGCCGCGATCGCCGACGCGCGACCGTCGGACGAACGCGAGCGCCCGCCCGGCCGCGGTTCTCCCATGTGACCTGGTCACGACCGGAGAGCCGCCCATCGGGAAACCGACAAGGGCGGCTTTTTTGGGCACGAATGCCGGCGAGCTTCCGGAGAGCGGAACGGCCTCCAAAACCGATTCCCGGGGGTTCGACTCCCTCCGCCGGTGCGCAGTGGAACACCCCTCGGGCGCGAGGGAGACGGCAACCCACCTGACGTGGATTCAGGAGACACCGCGTTCGACTCGCGGGCGCCCGACCGCACCACAACTCAGCGCGTTGGTCCAGCGGAACGGACACCGGGTTCTCACCCCGGAGGCACGGGTTCGACTCCCGTACGCGCTACGACGATGGGCTCAGGCGGCCCCTGTTTCTCCGCCAGTGAGCTGAACTCTGGACGAGACAAACCGGTGGACAAGGCATCGACCGTCGTGGAGACAGCGACGACACTCGCCGTACCGCCCCGATGTTTGTTCGACTTTAGCTCTAAGGTGGAAGACGGAGGCATGATGGCCCGTTCCACCTGGCTCAGCCGCGCCGCGGTCGGCGGCGTCACCGGGACCGTGCCGATCGTCGTCGGCCACGGCCTGAAGATCGCCGCGCCGGCCATCGTCGACCCGACCAAGCCGGCCAAGGTGACCACGACGTTCACCAACCCCGGTGCGGCGGTGCGCAATGTCGCACTGTCACTGAGCTTGCCGCCGGCTGGACGGCGACGCCCACCACGGCGGCGGCGTTCGCGACGGTCGACGCCAAGGCCACCGTCAGCACGACCTGGTCGGTGCGGCCCGGTGTTGGTGGGGGAGAACAGACCCGCACCGCCGATGCCTCGGTCGGCGGTGTGCACGACAGCACCGCCACCATCGATGTCGACGTGGCTATCTCCCGATTGGCCGCCGCCTTCGACAACACCGGCAGCAGTCCGGACGGCAACCACGGCGTCGGCGACTTCGACGGCAACGGATCGAGCTTCTCGGCAGAAGCCTTGGCCGCCAATGGAATCAGTGCCGGCGCGAAGATCACGCACAACGGCTACACCTTCGCCTGGCCGGACGGCGGCCCGAACAACGTCGCCGCCGGTGGCCAGACGATCGCGCTCGCGGCCGGCGGAACCTCGCTGGGCTTCATCGGCGCGTCGACATACGGCACACAAACCGGCACGGTGACGCTGACCTACACCGACGGCACCAGCGAGCAGCAGACGCTGTCCTTCGCCGACTGGTACGGCAATCAGCCGGCGGCCGGTGGCGACGTAGTGACGACCATGCCGTACATCAACACCAACGGTGGCAACAACACCGGCTCCTACAGCCTGTACTTCACCTCCGTGCCGCTGGTCGCCGGCAAGACACTGCAGTACGTCACGCTGCCCGACATCAGCCACGGGACCAGCGGCGGCTGGCCGTCCATGCACATCTTCGCCATTGCCGCCAAGAACGACTCGCTGGCCGTGACCGCGCCGCCGATCGCCGACCCCGGCACCTCGATCACTGTCACTACCAAGTACACCAATGTCGGCTCCACTGCGGCGAATGCCGTGACGCTCACGCTGTCCGGCTGGCCCGCG
>DATJJB010000300.1:0-17201 GCA_035492655.1 Kutzneria sp.
TCGGCGACCTCGCCCGGCACCGCCCAGCCGACGGTCGGTGGTCCAGCGGCGGCAATTCCTACCAGGTGTACTTCCGCCCGCTGCTGCCCGACGAGGGAAACTGCGCAAACCTCAACTAAGCCAAGGGCTTCCGATGTCCGCTCGCTCCGCGCGGCCGCCGGGCGGCAGCCCGAGGACGTCCATCAGGGTCGGGTCCTCGTCGACGGCGTGGAGGGTGCCGCCGCCGGGGTTGCCGACGCCGATGCCGACGGACAGGCGGGCGACGTCGGACCCGGTGGTCCAGCCGAAGGCGTACGAAGCCAACTCGCCGCCCGGCCCGACGAACTCCCCGAAGGCCCGTCGGTCCATGCCGCCGGCGTCGCCCTTGAGCGCCTCGACCAGCTTGCCTTCCAGCACCTGGACGTTCACGCGCGCAGCTTGGTCGGAGTCACGACGACTGCGGCGGCGAAGAGCTCGGCGAACCGCTCGGGGGTGTCGAACAGGGCGCCGATGCGCTCGGTGTACTTGGCCAGGTAGGCCGGATGCTGATCGGCGGTCGGCTGGTCGTGGACCTGGACGGCGGTGCCCTCGATGCTGACGATGTTCCGGCCGATGTCGGTGACGTCCAGGGCGAGGCTGACCTTGGCGTTGGCGGCGATGTTGCGCAGCTTCCGGGTGCCGGGCCGGCTGTAGAGCAGGAAGGTGCCGTCCTCGCGGCGCAGGAACCACACCGGCACGCTGGTCGGCTGGCCGTCCGGACGGACCGTGGTGAGCCAGGCGATCAGGTTGTGCCGCAGCCGGGCGTCGACCCGCTCCCGGTCTGCGGGGGCCAGGTGTGCCGTGAGTTCCATGGCACCGACACTATCCACGGGGTCTGACATTTCCTGGTGAGGAGAAACCGGTGGACCACGTGGCTGAGCTCGTCGCCCGGTTCGAGGCGACGCTGGACGGCGAGGACGGCGGAGACGCCAAGGTCGAGATCGTCCTCGAGCTCGAGGACCACCTGACCGACCCGCGGGCGCTGGACCTGTTCGCGACGGTGATCGCCGATCCGGCCGAGTACGACCTGGCCCGCATCGAGTGCGTCAAGATCCTGCGCCTGCGACCGCCGGCCGGTGCCGAGGACCGGCGGCGGATCGGCCGGATCATCGCCGCTGTCCTCGACCCCGAGGACGACTACCTGGTACGGCAGTACGCGGCCATGTCGCTCGGCCCCTACGCCCAGGACCCGGTGGTGTTCGACGCGATCGCCACCGCGGTGACCGGCGACGACGACGTCGACGTCCGGCACAACGCACTGGAATCGGTGCTCGAAGCCGGCCCGGACGACCGCACGAGAGCGTTGCTCCAGCAGCTGACCGACGACCCGGAGCTGGGCAAAGCCGCCACCCGCACCCTGCGGGAATGGCGCTGATCAGCCGGCCAGCACCTCCGCGGCGGCCTGGCCGGTGACGCGGGTGGCCCCGTGCGTGGCGAGGTGGAAAGCGCCGCGGACGGGGCCGTCGGGCAGGCCCATCTCCACCACCCCGGCGTCGGGGCGAGCAGCCAGAACGCGGTCGAGGGCGGCGGTCATCCAGGCGTGCCGGTGAGCATCCCGGACGACGAGCACGAGCGGCCGGCCGGCGGCGGGGTCGAGGGCGATCTCGGCCAGCCGGGAGGAATCGGCCGGGGTGAAGGTCGCCACCGAGGTGGCCGGCATCAGGACGGACAACGGCGCGCCGAGACCCCATGGCGTGGTGCGGTCGACGGCCTGGTTCATCTCCGGCCGGAACTCGACGACGTGCGGCGCGGACTCCAACGGCAAAGAGCGCTCACCAGGGGCAACGGTGACGCGGATGGCCCGCCGAGCGGCCTCCAGACCAAGACTCGGGTCGGATGCGGAGTCATCGGACTCGGTCCCGGTCCAGGACGCCAACGAAGCGACGCGGCCGGCGGCCTCGCGAAGGCGTGACTCGGGCAGCGTGCCGGAGACGACGGCGTCGACCAGGGCGTCCCGCAAAGCAGCCGCGGTCTCCTCGTCGCACAACCCACCGCCAACGCACAGCGCGTCGGCACCGGCGGCGATGGCCAGCACGGCAGCACCGGTAAGGCCCCAACGGTCGGAGACGGCCTTCATCTCCAGCGCGTCGGTGACCAGCAGCCCGTCGAACCCCAGCTCGGTACGCAGCAGGTCGACGAGGATCCGCCGCGACAGCGTGGCGGGGAACTCGGTGTCGTAGGCCGGCACCATGAGATGCCCGCACATCACGGACTTCACGCCGGCCTCGAAGGCGGCACGGAACGGCGGCAGCGCGACCTCGGCCATCTCCGCGGCCGAAGCGGCGATCTCGGGCAGCGCGAGGTGGGAGTCCACGCTGGTGTCCCCGTGCCCGGGGAAGTGCTTGACGCACGCGGCGACGCCGGCGGCCTGCAGCCCCCGGATCCACGCCGCGGTCTGCCGCGCGACCAGCGCGGGATCGGCGCCGAAGGACCGCACGCCGATGACCGGGTTGTCGGGATTGGAGTTGACGTCCCCACTGGGCGCGTAGTTCAGGTTGACGCCGACCGCCGCGAGATCCCGACCGAGACCGCGAGCCAGTTCAGCGGTGAGCTTCTCGTCGTCGATGACGCCCAGCGCGAGATTGCCGGGCCGGGTGCTGCCGGTGGCGGCTTCCAGCCGCGTGACGTCGCCGGCCTCCTCGTCGATGGCCACCAGCACCTCGGGCCGGTGCTCCCGCAGCGAGGCGGTCAACGTGGCGACCTGCTCGGCGGCAGCGATGTTGCGGGAGAACAGGACGACCCCGCCCAGGCCCTCGTCCAGCCGGCGGCGCAGCCAGTCCGGCGGCGTTGTGCCCTCGAATCCGGGCTGGAGCACGGCATCGGCCAGGCCGAGCAGTTCCGGGCTGCGCGCGATGGTCACCGTTCGCCACCTTCTCTATTGGACTAGACCAATAATCGTCCAGGTTTCCACAGTGTCCCTGGCCCGTCAACAACACGACTGCCCGCGCCCCGTAGCCTGGGCCGGTGATCCGAACGGCCCTGCGCGGGTGCGCGCTGCTGCTAGCTGCCCTCGTCATCGCCGGGTGCGGCGAAGCCGGCGTGCCGGAGTCGGCGCTGCCACCGATCACCGCGAGCATGCAGGACGTGAAGAGCGCGACCCCGTCGGCCACCACGACGACCACGACCACCACCGCCACGCCGACCTGCCCCGCGCCCGGCACGGACTTCGACTGCGACCTGCGTCAACGCATCCAGAAGGCGCAGGAGTACGTGACCACCCGCCCGGGCGCCACCGGCATCGTGCTGCGCGACCGGCAGACCGGGCAGGTGTGGCGCAACGACAAGGCCGGTGACCTGGTCTGGACCGCGTCCACGATCAAGCTGGCCATGACGGTCAACCTGTTCCTGCGGGACAAGGCCGGACAGATCACGCTGACCACGGACGACCGCGACCTGATCCAGCGCATGCTCAACAGCTCGGACGACAAGGCCGCCGACTCGCTGTGGTTCAAGTACGCCGGCGCCGACCACATGGCCTTCAACAACGCCTTCCCCGACTACGGCATGAAGACCATCCAGCCGCAGAAGGGCTTCAGCAACTTCTACCCCTACTGGGGCTTCCAGAAGTGCACGCCGGACGACCTGGACGCGCTGATCAACTACGTGCTCCAGAAGCTGCCGGCCGACACCCGCGACTACATCGTCGGCCAGCTGCGCGCGGTCGCCCCCGACCAGCAGTGGGGCGTGTGGGCGGCCGGCCCGGCGGCCCAGCCCGGCAACAAGGACGGCTGGTCGCTGGAGCAGGGCGGCTGGGTGATGAACACGGTCGGCTTCGTCGGCCCGGACGCCCGGTACACGCTGGCCGTGATGAACAGCCTGCAGGGCCAGGGCGGCTACGACCAGGGCCAGGAGACCGACAACCAGGTCGCCAAGATCCTGTTCGGCGGCCGCTTCTAGCTGTTGCTCGATTCCCACCACGCGGCGTACACCGGATGGTCGTGCACCAGCGTCTGATAGCGCTTGACCACCTTGGCGTGCGCCAGATCGGCCAGCCCGGCCACCGCCGAGGTCGGCCGCCACACCAGCTGCATGGTGCGCTGCAACGGGTTTCCCACCAGCGGCCGCAACACCATGCCCGGCACCGTCACGGCCGACGGGTAGAACGCGGCGATGGCGTGTCCACATCGGACCATCATGGCCGCGGTGGCCATGTCCGCGCCGCGGTGCCGGCAGCGCGGCGTGAAACCGGCTTCCTCGCAGGCCAGCCGTAACGACGTGGTCAGACCGGACAGTTTCTCGTTGGGCAGCACCCAGTCCTCGTCGGCCAGGTCGGCCAGCCGCAGCACCATCCGGTCGGCCAGCCGGTGGGACGCCGACAGCCCGATGTAGGCGGTTTCGTTGACCAGGTTGCGGGTGCGCAGCCCGTCCGGCGGCTGGAACGGCACCGACGGCTGCTGCGCGTACACCGCGATGTCGAAGTCGGACGCCTGCAACACCTCGTTCAACGTGTCCGGCGTGTGCGCGAGCTGGGTCACCTGCTCGCGGTCGGGCAGCAGCTCGCGGACGGCGCCGGCCAGCATCGGGGTGATCGGACCGAGCGGCCCGCACACCCGGATGGCGGCCGGCGGCTCGTCGCGCACCGCGAGCACCCGCGTGCTCTCCACCAGGTCGTCGAACTGGGCCAGCACGTCACGGGCGCGGGCCACCACGTGCTGGCCGAGGTCGGTGAGCGCGACCCCGCTCGGCGTGCGCCGGAACAGCGCCCCGCCGAGCTCCTGCTCGATCCGCTGCACCTGCGCGGTCAGGCCGGACTGGGCGATCCGTAGCTGCGCCGCGGCCCGGCTGATGCTGCCGGCGTCGGCCACCGACTGGATCACCTGGAGATGTCGCAACTCGACCTGCATCGTCTGCTCCTCAGTCGGACTTGCCACCCAGACACACGGCGATCAGGACCAGTCCGCTCAGGCACAGCACGACGCTGGTGCCGGCGGTGATCCGCATCGCGTGCAGATACGCGGAGGTGGCGGCCTCCGTCAGTTCAGGCCGGCCGGCGGCGCGCGCGACCGACAGCGCCGCCTGCGCCGAGCCGAGCGCCTGGCGCGCCAGGTCGTCCGGCAGTCCGGTCAGCGCCGGCCGCAGCTCGGACCGGTACCACGCGCTCAGAATGGTGCTGCCGACGGCGATGCCGAGCGTGCCGCCGAGTTGGCGCAGCCCGGACGTGACGGCCGAGCCGGCGCCGCTGCGCTCGGCCGGCAGGTCGTCCATCGCCGCGCTGGTCGCCGGAACCACGACCAGGCCCATGGCCAAACCCTGCACCAGCATCATGACGCCGAACAGGACAACCGGTGTGGACGCGTCGAACACGAGATAGGACGCGAGCGTGGCAACCGCGACGATCATGCCGACCGAGGCCACTCGACGCACCGAGAAGCGCCGTACCAGGGCCGGTGCCCACAGGTTGCCGGTGAGAATGCCGATCGCCGTGGGCGCGATCGCCAGCCCGGCGCCGAGCGGGCTCAGCCCCACCACGTCCTGGAGATAGAACGAGGCGTAGAACAGCTGCCCGGTGATGCCGAAGAACGCCACCGTCAACACCAGGCCGCCGCCGGCGAAGCGCCGCCGCACGAACAGTCGGACGTCGAAACTCGGTGCGCTGGAACGACTTTGCTGCACCGCGAAAATCGCCAGCAGTGCTAGCCCGGCCACCAGCGGCACCAGCACCGACGGCGAGTCCCAGCCGACGTCGCCGCCGATCTGGATCACGCCGTACACCACGCCCAGCAGACCGCCGAACGACAGCACGAGCCCCGGCCAGTCCAGCGGCCGCCGCTGCGCCACGTGCAGCCGTGGCACCCACAAAGCGACTCCCATCAGACAAGTCGCCGTCACCGGCACGTTGAGCAGGAACACCGAGCCCCACCACAGCCGGCTCAGCAGAAGTCCGCCGACGATTGGTCCGATGGCCAGACCGACCGCGGCCGCCGAAGCCCAGATCGCCACCGCCTTCGGACGCTGCGCCGGCTCCGAGATCCGCAGCGCCACCGACAGCGTCGCCGGTGTGATCAGCGCCGCGCCGACGCCCATCGCGCCGCGGGCGAGCACGAGTTCCAGTGGGGTAGCGGAAAACGCCGCGATCGATGACGTGATCATGAACACCACGAGGCCGGTGGACAGCGCCCACCGCGGCCCGAACCGGTCGGCCAGCGCGCCACCGGCGAACATCGCCGCCGCGTACACCACGGTGTAGGCGCTGATCGCCCAGGCCAGCTCGCCGGTGCCGGCGCCGAGGCCGAGCACCGGATCGGCCAGCGTCTTCACGGCCAGGTTGAGCACCGAGCTGTCCATCGCCGACACCGTCTGCGCGAGCACGGCGACGCCCAGCACGGCCGCCCAGATCCTGGGCCGCACAACGGGATCGTCGGCGACGGTCACGACACCGGGGCCAGCGCCGCGCGCCCGGCGACGAACACCGTGGCCTGCTCGGCCACCCGGCGGCCCAGGTGCTCGGCCGTGGCCAGGTCGGCCGCGCTCACGTCGTCGGGGCGGCTGCCCAGCGGCGACTGGGCCGCCGCGCCCTGGTGGAAGCCGAGGCGGTTGGGATCGAGCTCGCTGCCGCGCGCGGTGTTCCACCCGGATTTCAGGGCGAGGTTGACCCAAGTCATCCCGTGCTGCGCCGCCAGCGTCTGGAAGTAGCCCAGCGTCGAGGCCTTGTCGCCGTACTTGTCGCCGGAGTTGGTGAAGCCGGCGGCCAACTTGTCCAGCCAGGTCATCCGCAGGAAGCGCATCGACGTGCTCTCGGCGAACGTGTGGAAGGCGGCCGACGCGGTGCCCATGTAGGTCGGCGCGCCGAACACGATGGCGTGCGCGGCGTCCAGCGCCGCCCAGCCGGCCTCGTCGATCGTGTCCACGCTGACCAGCGTCGATTCGCAGCCGCTCACCGAAGCGGCCCCGGCGTGCACGGCGCCCGCAAATCTCGCGGTGTGTCCGGTTCCGCCATGGTATGCCACCGCAACGTGCACGGAAATTGCCACGATCGACTCCGATCATGTGAAGAATACGCGCCGACAGGGCTTGCGGACTGCCATGTTAGCGAGGCTCCGCAAGGTCAACCATCGGCCGTCTGCCTGCGTGGACGTTCGTCCCCTTGACACTTGACGACAACACGGGCCGGCTCATAGCAGAGCATCTTCAAAGTCTCATCAGAGTTCAGCTAAGCGGTCATCGGAACAATCTCTGGCGGCGGCATAACTGCGAAGTTATCGCGATCTGTTAGTTGTCCCGCCTTCGTTTGCGCCTCAATCATTCACACCATCGCCGAAGAAGTTTGAACAGGAGGTGCGCACCGTGGCCGATCCCGGGAAGGCGTTCCGCACCCGGCGCCTGTCGCGCGCCGGCGACGGCCGGTACCTGTTCGTGCCGCTGGACCACAGCGTGTCGGACGGGCCGGTGGTGGCGAATGAGGACTGGGACGAGCTGATCCACTCCGTGGTGCTCGGCGGGGCCGATGCCATCATCGTCCACAAGGGACGGTTGCGGGCCATCGACCCGGCGCTGCTGGACGACTGCGCGCTGGTCGTGCACCTGTCCGCCGGCACCTCGCACGCCGCCGACCAGCACGCCAAGGTGCTCGTCGGGGACGTCGAGGACGCGCTGCGGCTGGGCGCCGACGCGGTCAGCGTGCACGTCAACGTCGGCTCCGACACCGAGGCCAGGCAGCTGGCCGACCTGGGCGCGGTGGCCAGCCAGTGCCAGGAGTGGAACGTGCCGCTGATCGCGATGGCCTACGCCCGCGGCGCCCGAATGGCCAACTCCTTCGATCCCACTGTGCTCTCGCACGTCGTCAACATCGCCGCCGACCTCGGCGCGGACCTGGTCAAGACGTCGATGGCGCTGCCGGTGGAGCGGATGGCCGAGGTCACCGCCAGCTGCCCGATCCCGGTGCTGGTGGCCGGCGGCCCGGCCGCCGACGCCGACCCCGACGGCGCCGCCCTGGTCGGCTACGCCCGCGCCGCGCTGGACGCCGGCTGCGCCGGACTCGCCGTCGGCCGCCGCGTCTTCACCGCCGCCACCCCCCGCTCCCTGATGAACAAGCTCGCCGCCGTGCTGCACCCCGCCCAGGCCGCCGCCCGACTCTTGGAGACCGCGTGAAATTCGCATGGATCGACCTGCGCACCGTCCCGCAGCCACAGCTGGAGGCCGTGGTCGCGGCCGCCGTGCACACCCGGATCGCCGGCGTGGTCTCGGACGACCCGGCGCTGCTGGCCACGCTGCCGCCGACGTTGCAGAAAGTGGTGTTGGGCCCGGATTCCGGCGGTGACCTGGTCACCACGGTCGTCGACGACGGCGACCAGCTGGACCGGCTGATCGCCGACGGCCACAGCGGCGTGGTCTTCGTGCGGGTGAGCGACGACCGGACGCTCAACCTGGCCTGCACCGCGGCGGCCCGGCTGCCCTGGACGATCGTCAGCTTCACCGACCCGACGAAGATCCCGCTGGAGATCGTCATCGCGGCGGCCGACCGGTCCGACGGCAAGCTGGTCTGCGTGGTCGGCGACATCGAGGAAGCCACCATCGTGCTGGACGTGCTCGAACACGGCTCGGACGGCCTGCTGCTCGCGCCGCGCGACGCCAACGAGGTGTTCCAGCTGGCCCGCCTGCTGGAGGCCGGCAGCAACGACCTGGCGCTGTCCACGCTGACCGTGGACCGGATCGACCACGTCGGTCTCGGCGACCGGGTCTGTGTCGACACCTGTTCGCACTTCGAGCAGGACGAGGGCATCCTGGTCGGCTCCTACTCGTCCGGCTTCATCCTGTGCGTCAGCGAGACGCATCCGTTGCCGTACATGCCGACCCGGCCGTTCCGGGTCAACGCCGGCGCGCTGCACTCGTACGTGCTCGGCCCGGACAACCGCACCAACTACCTGTCCGAGCTGCACTCCGGCAGCACCGTGCTGGCGGTCAACACCGAGGGCCGCACCCGCCGGGTCGTGGTCGGCCGCGCGAAGCTGGAATCCCGGCCGCTGCTGCAGATCACCGCGCACTCGGGCGACGGCGTCGAGGTGAGCCTGACCGTGCAGGACGACTGGCACGTGCGGGTGCTCGGGCCGGGCCCGAAGGTCCGCAACGTCACCGAGTTGCAGCAGGGCGACGAGCTGCTGGGCTACATCGCCACCGACAAGCGCCACGTCGGCATCCCGATCGGCGAGTTCTGCAAGGAGAGCTGATGGAGCTCGTCGCTGACCTGCTGGCCCAACATCCCGACGACCTGCCCTACCTGATCGCCGATCACGTTGTCACGCACGGAGAACTGCGCGAGGCGGTGCGGCAGGAGGCGGCGCTGTTCGCCTCGGCCGGGGTGCGCGAGGGCAGCACCGTGGCGTTGCAGATCCCGCCCAGCTTCACCCAGATCGAAGTGCTGCTGGCGTTGTGGCAGCTCGGCGCGCAGGTGATGCTGGTCGATCACCGGCTCAAGCCGGCCGAGGTGGAGCAGCTGCGGACGCTGTGCCGCCCGCAGCACGTGGTCCGGGCCGGCGCGGCCGGCTGGTCGCGGCTGAGTTTCCGGTCGCGGCACGAGCTCGTGACGGAGAAGCGGGCCGACGGCATGCCGGCGAGCACCGACCACCGGCTGATCCAGTTCAGCTCCGGCTCCACCGGGCGGCCGAAAGTGGTTGGCCGCACCGAGGCCTCGATCACCGCGGAGATCCGCCGGTTCAACCAGCTCACCGGCATGCCGGCGCTGGGGGAGCGGGTGCTGCTGCTCAGTTCCACGGCGCACAGCTTCGGCCTGATCGCCGGGCTGCTGCACTCGCTGTACGCCGGGGTCGGCGTGGTGTTCGCGGCCAAGGTCGCCGCCGCCGACATCCTGCGGGCAGCCGCCGAGCACGAGGTCAGCGCGATCTTCGGGGTGCCGTTCCACTACGAACTCCTTGCCACCGCTGATGATCCGCCGCTGCTGCCGTCGTTGCGGTGCGCGGTGTCCGGTGGTGAGCTGATGCCGCCCGCGGTGGCCGAGCGCTTTCACGACGTGTACGGGGTTCGCGTCGGGGAGTCGTACGGCACCACCGAGACCGGCGTGATCGCGATGGACATCAGCGGGCGGCTGCGGCCGTCGGTCGGCCCGGTGACGCCGGGCATCCTGCTGCGCATCCGCGACGGCGAGGTCGACGTGCGGCTGTCGACCACGCCGTACCTCACCGTGGACGGCCAGGACCGCTACGTCGACGGCTGGCTGCGCACCCGGGACCGGGGCGAGCTGACCGTGGAGGGCACGGTCCGGCTGCTCGGCCGCGGCGACTCGCTGGTGGTCATCGGCGGTCTCAAGGTCGACCTGACCGAGATCGAGGACGTGCTGACCAAGCACGGCTCGGTGGCCGAGGCCGTGCTGGTGCACGGCGACGTCATCGAGGCATACGTGTCCAGTGTGGACAGTGACGTGGCGGCCGAGGATCTCGTCCGCTGGTGCGCCGACCACCTGGCCGACTACAAGGTGCCGAAGCTCGTCCGGGTGCTGCCCCGGCTGCCGAGGACCCCCAACGGCAAGCTCATTCGCGACCGCGGCGCGCTGCGGGCGGCGGCGCTGGTCGCCGGCATGCCCGATCCGGCCCGATCTGCCTGAGAGGAACCAGAACAATGACTGCGTCCACCGTGGACGACGCCAGGGTGCGGGAGTTCGTGCTGAGCACGCTGGCCGGCGAGATGAACGTGCCGATCGACCGGGACCGGATCACCGACGACAGCCCGATCGGCACCAGCGGCATCGATCTGGAGTCGCTCAGCCTGGTCGAGCTGACGCTGCGGCTGGAGCGCGAGTTCGAGGTGAAGATCCCGGACACCGACATCGAGGCCATCGGCGCCATGACGCTGGGGCAGCTGGCCGCCGACATCGTGCGCCGTAAGGCGATCCAGTGACCGAGCTTGCGAGGGCACCATTGAGCACTGGGACCTGGGTCGCAGACCCGCCGAGCGTCAGCGAGGTGGGCCTGTGACGGAGCAGGACGTCCGCGAGCTGCTGGCCGATCCGCGGATCTTCCCGGACCTGCCGGCCGACCTGTCGGCCCACGCCGAGCTGGTGATCGACTCGATGGCCCTGGTGTGGTTGCTGCACCAGGTGAAGGCGCGGTTCGGGGTGGACGCCGATCCGGACGACGACGAGCTGGACGAGTTCACGTCGATCGCGCGGATCACCGGGTACCTGAACCAGGCCCCGAGGAAGGCCGAGACGGCATGACCGGCGGGGTCGTCGTCACCGGGTACGGCGTGTTCACGGCGTTCGGCTGGGGCGAGAAGGCGTTGCGGGACGGGGTGTTCACCGGCACGCAGGTGTTCGCGCCGGCACACCGGTTCGACCCGACACCGTTCCGGACGCCGATGACCGCCGCCGCGGCCGGCGACCCCGACCTGGTCGACGTGCTCGGCGGCTGCGCCGACGACGCGGCGGACATGGCCGGCCTGCCGCCGGGCACGACCGCGGCGACGCTGCTCGGCTCGGCCGGCGACTGGAAGTCGGTGACCAGGTTCTCCCGGGGCCTGGAGTTCTCACCGGGGGCCGCTGTGCCCGGTGTGCTGGCCGCGGCGCTGGCCGACCGGGTGCGCTTCGACGGGCCGCGGCTGGCGTTCACCAACGCCTGCGTGGCCTCGGCCTCCGCCCTGATCCACGGCTGGCGGTTGATCACCGCCGGCCGACAGGAGGTGGCGCTGTGCGCCGGGGCGTACCTGGTCGAGGAGGAGAACATGGCCAAGTTCGACTCCGGCCGGGCGCTGTCCAAGGACGGCGTGATCCGGCCGTTCTCCTTGGAGCGCAGTGGTTTGCTGCTGGGTGACGGCGTGGCGGCGATCGTGCTGGAATCCGAGGAGCACGCCCGGATGCGCGGTGCCCAGGTGCTGGCCCGGATGACCGGCGTCGGCGTCGCCTCGGACGCGTTCCACATCGCCAAGCCGCATCCCGAGGGCCGCGGCATCACTTCCGCCATCTCCCAGGCGTTTCGCCGCGCTGGAGTGTCCGGTGTGGACTACGTCAACGCCCACGGCACGGGCACTCCGGCCAATGACGGCGCGGAGACCAACGGTCTGCGCGCGGCGGTCGGCAGCGACACCCCGATCAGCTCAACGAAGAGCACCACCGGGCACATGCTGGAGGCAGCCGGCGCGGTGGAATTCGTGGTGTCGCTGCTGGCCTTGCTCGACGGGGTGCTGCCGCCCACCGCTGGGTACCGCACCCCGGATCCAGCCTGCGATCTGGACTACGTGACCGAGGGGCCGCGTCGGGTTCCGGTGCGACGGGTGTTGTCCCTGAACGCCGCGTTCGGCGGAATGAACACCGCGATCCTGTTGGAGCAGCCGTGATCGCCGTCGCCAGTGCGCAACTGTCCGGGGAGCTGGAGCCGGTGCCCGGCTTCATCGAGTCCAACTTCAACCCGCTCGTGTATCACGCGGCGGCGCAGTGCCTGCTCGGTCGGGAGTTCGACGGCTCCCGGCTGGCGGTCGTGGTGTGCAGTCTCATCGGCGACGCGACCACGACCGGCCTGGCCAGCAAACTGCTGGTCGAAGGCCAGGTGCACAACGCCATCCTGTTCATGCAGGCCACCGCCAACGCCGTGCTGGGCTACCTCAGCCGTGAGTTCGACCTGACCGGTCCGCTGCTCAGCATGTCCACAGTGGACGATGATCCGCTGGACACCGCCGAGCTGCTGCTGGCCGATCCCGAGCTGGACGCCGTGCTGCTGCTCACCGTCGAGTTGGCCGCCGACGAGCGCACCGCGGCCGTTTACCGGCAGCTCGGCCGTACCCTACCGACCACCGACGGGGCGTCCGCGCTCCTGCTGGAAAGGGACCCGCAGTGATTTCCAAGGAAGAACGCGCCCGGATCGCCGCGGACACCGAACTCGGCGCGGGCAACGTGCTGCACCGGATCAAGGAGTACGGGCGGCCGCTGGACGAGCCGGTGCTGTGGACCGACGGCACCTGGCAGGCCCCCGACGGCAGCCGGCCGTCGGTGCTCACCCTCGGCCAGCTGTACGAGATCGTGGAGACCTACGCCGGCTTCTACGCCAGCAAGGGCATCAAGCCGCGGGACGTGGTCGGCGTGCTCACCGCTTCCAGCACCGAGTTCGCGATCAACTTCATGGCGGTCAACTCGCTTGGCGCGATCCCGTCCTTCGCCAATGCCAAGCTGCGCCCGGAAATCGCCCGTGAGTACATCCGCCGGCAGGGCGCCTCCGGCGCGGTCACCGACGCCGAGCGGCACGAAACCCTGGCTTCGAGCGAACTCGGCTTCGTGATCACCGCGGCGGACGTCGAGCCGGCGCACCGGGAGTTCCTGCCGGCCACCGGCTGGCCGTACCGGCACGACAAGACCGACCCGATCATCATCTCGCACTCCTCCGGCACCACCGGCATGCCCAAGGCCGTGCCGCACACCCACGAGACCCTGCTCTACGCCCAGCTGCACCGGCTCAAGCTGTCGGTCGGCGGCTCGATGGGCCGGCTGTTGGTCGCGTTGCCGGGCAACCACAACGCCGCCATGTCGGTGATGATGTTCGGGCTGCTGCTCGGCTCGCCGGTGATGCTGCTGTCCAGCCAGCGCGGCGAGGACGTGCTCGACGCCGTGCAGGAGTTCAAGCCCACCACGGTGTTCGGCTTCTCCGGCACGTACGCGCAGATGGCAACGGCCGATCTGGCCAAATGGGACACGTCGAGCATCGAGGCGTACTACAACACCGGTGACGCCGCCCATGAGGCGCACATCAGGGTGCTGGTCGGTCTGGGCAGCCACCAGGAGATCGGTCGCGACCTCAAGCCGCACCGGGTGCCCGGCTCGGTCTTCACCGACGGCCTCGGCTCGTCCGAGACGGGATACTCCATCTTCCACAATGGACACCGGCCCGGCAGCGCCTCCTTCGGCCGTTGCATCGGCAAGCCGATGAGCTTCGCCCAGGCCGCCGTGCTGTCCGAGGACGGTCGCCCGCTGCCGCCCGGCGAGGTCGGCCGGCTCGGCGTCAAGTCTCCGACGCTGACTCCCGGCTACTGGAACGACTCCATCACCTGGCACCGGCTGCGGCTGGGCGGTTACTGGCTGACCGGCGACCTGTCGTACCAGGACGCGGAGGGCAACTTCTACCACCTGGACCGGGCGCCCGATGCCATTCGGACCCGTGACGGCATCGTGTTCAGCACCCGGACCGAGGAACTGCTGCTGGCCAACCGGCCGGAGCTGGTCGACTGCACGGTCACCGCGATCGTCGAGGACGGTGTGCGGGCCGACTGGGACGGCGACGGCATCGGCGACGCCTATGTGTTGTTGCAGTTCGCGGGGGCCGAGGACCCGGCAGGGGACCTCACCCGGTGGGTCAACGATGTGCTGACGCAGCACGGGTTTCCCCCGGTCACCCGGGCGCTGCGGATGGACTACACGGACGTCTCCGTCGGCGTGACCGGCAAGGTGCTCAAGCGTGTGATGCGTGAACGGGCCAAGGAGCTGGTCGCGCGGGCCGAGGGGAAGTGACGTGGGGGCGCCGATGGAGGTGTACCGGCTGTGGTGGCTGCACGACGCCCGCTGGTACCAGGGCGTCGCCAGCCGCTACGGCCAGGAGGCGGCCAACGAGATCAACGCCGAGGCCATGCGTTTTGTGGCCACCCGCGTGGGCAAGCAGGTCGCACGGGCGCACGGTGAACCGGTGGCCGACGCCGACTCGGCCACCTTGGCCAAGCTGTACGAACGCTGCGCCGACATCATGTTCCCGAACGAGCTGCGGGACGGCGGTGTGACGGCGCTGGACGACGAGTTGCTGGAGCTGACCATGCGGCAGAACTTCGCCGTGGTCATGGTCCGGATGGCCGGCTCGCTGGACGGATACCGGTGCCCGTGCACCGAGATCCACGCCGGCTGGTCGGACGGACTCGGCGTGACGCTGACCGAGAACCGGGCGACGGGCTGCCTGCGGCACGGGGATCCCGCGTGCCGCCTGCTGATGCGCGTCGGAGGGAGAGGCTGATCATGCGGGTGTTGCTTGCCGGCGCGACCGGTGTGATCGGTCGGGAGCTGCTTCCGTTGTTGCGCAAGGCCGGTCACCATGTGACCGCGCTGGCGCGCGATGCGTCCCAAGTCGTGGACGCGGACGCCGTGATCGCCGCGGACCTGTTGGACACGCCCGGCTTGACGGCTGCCGTTGGGGCCGCTCGACCGGAAGTCGTCATGCACCAGGTGACCGCGCTGCGTCCGGTCAGTGGCGACACCCGCTGGGAGGTCTTCGAACGGACCGCGCACGTGCGCCGCGTCGGCACGGCCAACCTGGTCGACGCGGCCCGTGCCGCCGGCGCACGGCGGATCGTGGCGCAGAGCATCGCTTTCGCCACCGCGCCGGTCGGCGATGCCGTGCTGGACGAGAGTGCCCCGCTGTACGTCAACGCGCCCGACGCGACCTGGGCGCAGACCGTGCAAGCCGTTGCGGCGCTGGAAGACACGGTGTTGGGTGCTACCGACATGGCGCCGATCGTGTTGCGGTACGGCAGTTTGTACGGGCAGTACACCCTGTACGACACGACCGGCGCCATCGGGCAGGCCGTCCACCTCGGCCGGCTACCGCTGGTCGGCGACGGCGCGGGTCTGACGTCGTTCGTGACCGTACGAGACGCGGCCCTGGCCGCCGTGCTGGCGGTCGACCACTCCGCGACCGGCGTGTTCAACATCGTCGACGACAAGCCCACGGCGGCGCACGAGTGGCTGCCCGGCTACGCCGACCTGCTCGGCGCGCCGGAACCCAAGCGGATCCCCGTCGAGCTGGGGGAGCGGCTGCTCGGCTGGTACGGCGCCTACCAGCAGACCCGGCAGCGCGGCGCGGCCAACGCCAAAGCCGGCCTCGAGCTCGGCTGGAGGCCCACCGTGCCAAGCTGGGAAGACGGTGTCTGCCAAGCTTTCTCGGAGGTCGCACGGTGAGGATCTGCATCATCGGAGCCGGTCCGCGCGGCACATCCGTGCTGGAACGGATCATCGCCAACCGCGGCGCGCCCGTCGAGGTGCATCTGATCGACCCCTTCCCGCCGGGGGCGGGCAGTGTGTGGCGGATCAGCCAGTCCGACACGCTGCTGATGAACACCGTTGCCTCGCAGGTGAGCCTGTACACGGACGCCAGCGTGGAGCTGGCCGGCCCGGTCGTGCCCGGGCCGTCGCTGTACGAGTGGGCCCGTGCCGTCACCGAGGACTATCCGGAGCACGTGCGGGACGAGATCGCCGCGCTGGGGCCGGACACGTACCCGAGTCGCGCGTTGTACGGCCACTACCTGCAATGGGTGTTCGATCAGCTGATCGCGGGGGCCGGCGACGTGTCCGTGACGGTGCACCGCGGCACCGCCGTCGCCGTCGACGACCAGCCGGACGGCCGGCAGACCGTGCGGCTCAAGAACGGGTCCACTGTGGACGACGCCGACGCCGTGGTGTTGGCGTTGGGGCACGGCCCCGTGGTGCTCACCGACGAGGAGACCCGGCTGCGGGACTTCGCCGCCGAGCGGGGGCTGACCTACATCGCGCCCAGCAATCCCGCCGACCTGGACCTGTCCCGGATCGAGCCGGGGGAGAAGGTCGCGCTGCGCGGGCTCGGCCTGAACTTCTTCGACTACCTGGCCCTGTTCACCGAGGGGCGTGGCGGCCGCTACGAGCGCACCGACGACGGGCTGGTCTACCACCCGTCCGGCCTGGAACCGGCCATGTACGCCGGCTCGCGGCGCGGTGTCCCGCACCATGCCCGCGGCGAGAACCAGAAGGGCCCGGTCGGCCGCCACACACCGGTCCTGCTCACGCCGGCGGTCATCGAGCGGTTGCGGCGGTCCGGTCGGGTCCGGTTCATGCGCGACGTGTGGCCGTTGATCGACAAGGAGGCCCGTGCCGTCTACTACGCGACGCTGCTGGCCGATCGGCTCGATCCCGACCAGGTCGCCGAGTTCGCCAAGCTGCACGTGGAACTCCTGGTCGCCGACGGCGACGACGCCGAGCTGCTGGCCCGGTTCGGCGTGGCCGAGGGGGAACTGTGGAACTGGGAGCGGATCGCCAAGCCGTACGGCGAGAAGGCCTTCGCCGACCAGGCCGACTACCAGCGCTGGCTGCTCGGCTACCTGCGCTCCGACGCGCGCGAGGCCAAGCGCGGCAACGTGTCCAGCCCGCTGAAGGCCGCACTCGACACGCTTCGTGACCTGCGCAACGAGATCCGCATGATCGTCGACCACGGCGGCATCACCGGCGGCTCCTATCGGGA
>DATJJB010000301.1:0-20223 GCA_035492655.1 Kutzneria sp.
TGGGTCTGCAGGCCGACGCAGTCGATCGGCACGCCGCGGGACTTGAAGTCCCGGATCATGTTGTAGACGCCCTGGGTCTTGCCGTAGGACCAGTTCTCGATGTTGTAGTCGTTGTAGCAGAGCTTGACCGAGGGGTCGGCGGTGCGGGCGGTGCGGAAGGCGACCTCGATCCAGTCGTTGCCGGTGCCCTGTAGGTTGGACTGGCGGCGGCTGCCGTCTTCGTTGAAGGCCTCGTTGACGACGTCCCAGTAGGCGAGCTTGCCTTTGTAGTGGGCCATCACGCCGTTGATGTGATCGATCATCGCCTGGCGCAGGCTGGAGCCGGACAGCCCGCCCCACCAGCTCGGCTGCTGCGAGTGCCAGGCCAGGGTGTGCCCGCGCACCTTCATGCCGCGCTGGGTGGCCCAGTTGTAGATCTGGTCGCCGGCGCTGAAGTTGAACTGCCCGCGCTGCGGCTCGGTGGCGTCCGGCTTCATCTCGTTCTCGGCCGTCACCATGTTGAACTCGCGTCCGGCGATCGTGGTGTACGTCGAGTCGCCGAGCCGGCCCGCGGCGATCGCGGTGCCGAAGTACCGGCCGGACTGCGCGGCCGCCGCGCCGAGCGTGCTCGCGGCGGCGTTCGCGGCCGGGATCATCGCCGCCGCGACCGTGACCGCGACCGCGGCGACGGCCGCGCCGATCGCCATACGGACGCGCAGCGAGCGCCTCCGCCGGCTGCTACGGGGGCGAACTGGGGGGCTGGCTGCCACTGTGACCTCCTGCTCGATTTCGCGTTCAGGCCGCGACCATCCGGCGCCCGGCGGCGCCTGGCCGCTGGGCGTGAGGGGTGTCGATGGATGGCTCGTCCCGACCGGAACGGTGGGCTTCGATGTGAGGCACATGCTGACACGGCAACATCGATGAAACAATGTGTTTCGGAAAGTTTCCGGAAGGAACTTTGGCAGGCCGATTGGCTGTCCGGCCTGTGTTGCTCGCCGTGCGCCGACGTGTCCCGGGACCCACCGCCGGTGCCGGCCGAAGAGGTCCGGACAGCCAGACGGGGCAGGGATTCCGAAACTGTTCCGGAATCCCTGCCCCGTCGTGAGGGTCGGTCAGGAGCGCGTCCACCGCTGGTTGCTGCCGCCGGTGCACGTCCACAGCTGGACCGGCGTGTTGTTGCCGGTGGCGGCGCCGGCCACATCGAGGCACAGTCCGGACTGCACGCCGGTGATGGTGCCGTCGGCGTTGACGTTCCATTGCTGGTTGGTTTGGCCGTTGCAGTCCCAGATCTCCACCTTGGTCCCGGGTGAGGTCTGGTTGTTGTACGCGTCCAGGCACTTGCCCAGCACCTGCAGCTGCTTGGAGCCGGTGTAGGTCCACCGCTGGTTGGTGCCGCCGTTACAGTCCCAGATCACCACCTGGACGCCGTTGGTGGTGCTGCCGTTGGGATCGTCGAGGCAGCGGTTCGACCCATTGCCGCGGATGGCCGTCGTCGTGTCGCCGGTCCCGCCGGTCGTGCCGCCGGAGACCCGGTACATGGCGACGCCGTGTCCCGGGACACTCGCGCTGATCGCGCCGCTCGTCGTGCTCGTCGCGCCGCTCCACAGGTCGGTCAGCGTGTAACTTACCGCGCCGGTCTTGCCGATCGCGGCGGCGGTGGTGCTGATCGTCGCGGTGGAGGTGTTCTCGTTGAACAGCACCACTGATACGTCCCCGTTGGTTAGCGGCTTGGCCAGCACGTCGAGCCCGCCGGAGGAGCTGACCATCCGGCCCTGTTTGCCGGCGGGGTCCTGGTCGATCGCGATCACCGCCCGGTTGCCGAGAATCGACAGCGTCGTCGAGCTCGCGTTGACCAGGTTGTTCCCGGCCAGCAGCGGCGCGGCCATCTGGGCCCAGAGGCTGAAGTGGGCGCGGTCCTCGGTGGCCGACATGCCGTTGCCGACCTCGAGCATGTCGGGGTCGTTCCACTGGCCGGGGCCGGCATAGCCGGACAGCCCCACGTTCTGGTGGAAGATGGACAGCACGCTGCCGAAGTTGGCCTGGATGTCGCCGGTGGTGCGCCACAGGTTGCCGACACTGCCGGCCCAGGTCCACGGCGCGTTGACGCCCCACTCGCAGATGCTGTAGACGATCGGACGCCCGGTGGCGGCGAGGGCGTCACGCATGGCCGAGTAGCGGGCGATGTACTGCTGGGTGGTGGAGCTGCCGTTGTTGAAGCAGTTGTCGTACTTGAGGTAGTCCACGCCCCAGGACGCGAACGTGCGCGCGTCCTGGGCCTCGTGGCCGAGGCTGCCCGGGTAGCCGGCGCAGGTCTGGGTGCCGGCGTCCTCGTAGATGCCCAGCTTCAGGCCCTTCGAGTGCACGTACGCCGCCGTGCCGGAGATGCCGTCCGGGAACTTGGCGTAGTCGGGCTGGAGGTTGCCGGCCGCGTCGCGGCTGTGCTGCATCCAGCAGTCGTCGATGTTCACGTACTGGTACCCGGCCGCGGCCAGCCCGGACGACACGATCTTGTCGGCCGTCTGCTTCACCAGTGACTCGGAAACGTTGCAGCCGTAGGCGTTCCAGTCGTTCCACCCCATCGGCGGGGTGAGTGCCAGGTTGTTGGCCAGCGCCTGCGCCGGCGTGGCCGGCCCGGCGCCGATGTACCAGAGGCTCGCCCCGGCCACGAGCAGCAGCGCCAGCTTGTGATGCAACCGCACGGTGTTCTCCCTTCGTTGTGCTCGTATCAACTGCGCAGGCTCCAGCGCTGGTTGGCGCCGCTGTTGCAGGACCAGAGGATGATCTTCGTGCCGTTGGCGGTGGCGGCGCCGTTGGCGTCCAGGCACAGCCCGGACTGCACGCCGGTAATGGTGCCGTCGGCGTTGACGTTCCACTGCTGGTTCGGCTGGCCGTTGCAGTCCCAGATGATGATGTTCGTGCCGTTGGTCGTGCCCTTGTTGGCGGCGTCGAGGCACTTGTTGCCGTACACCTGCAGCTGCTTGCTCGCCGTTGAGGTCCACCGCTGGTTGGTCCCGCCCCAGCAGTCGTAGAGCTGGACTTGCGCGCCGTTGGCCGTGCTCTGCCCGGTCACGTCGAGGCACCGCCCCGACTGGGCGCCGACGACCTCGACGTTGCTCTGGCCACCGGTGCCGCCGCCGAACGAGTAGCCGGCGGCCGTGATGTTGGCCTGGACGGCGTTCTCGGTCGCGTCGGACGGATAGCCGGAGGTGATGGCGCCCTCGAAGAACTCGCCGACGCCGGTGTTGCTGTTGTCGCCGCCGGTGCCCAGCAGTAGGGAGCTGTCGGTCTTCATCGGGGAGTAGCCGTTGGGCAGCGGGCCCGAGAAAGTGGTGGTGAGCCCGCCGTTGGTGGCGTTGCCGTACTTGAGCGTGAAGTTGCTCGTGCCGTTGTTCTTCTCCCAGGCGCTGACGAACGGGAAATGCACGCCCGAGTTGTTGGGGTCTTTGTTGGAGCCGGTGTTGGTGTGGTACATGCCGTTTTCGAGGTCGGCTTCGACCCAGGGGCCGCTGCCGACGCAGTTGCCGAACCAGCAGGCGGTGCCCCATTCGATGGCGTTCATGGTGGCGTTGCCGGTGTCGGTGTGGGAGTTTTCGCCGCTGCCGTAGTCGAAGCAGCACCATTGGTCGACATAGTTCGACGAGGTCACCATGTAGATGCCCTCGGGGTGCGAGCCGGTGGGGGCGTTGCGGGCGTTGTCCACCCGGTAGCCGACGCCCTGCGTCACCTTGATCCCGTAGGCACTGTGCCCGCCCACGGTCAGCGGCAGCGCCTTGGCGTCCGCGCCGACGTCGGCGCCGTTGGGGCCGGGGCCCTTCCAGAAGCCGCCCCAGGAGATGGGCAGGTCGTTGTGGTTGGTGGTCTGGTCGTAGATCTTCGTGATGGTGCAGGACGTGCCGGCGCAGAATGAGTCCTGCGCGGCCGCGTTGGCGTAGCCGCCGGCCTCGAGCAGTCCGACGTCGGCGTAGGCGTGGTCGGACCCGCGCTGCACCTGGTACAGCGGACCGTTGTACAACCCGTACAAGGCGCGTGTGGTGCTGTGAGCGCCGATGCACGGCGTCCCGCCGGCGGCGTAGATGTCGCACACCTGCGACGTCGCGGCCTGGGCAACGGTCGTCGGCGCAAGCATGGCGATCGCCGCACCGGCGACGATCGTGGCCGCGCCGGTGAGCGCCGCCAGGAGCCGGCGGCCGGCCCTCGGTTTCATGGGCATCGAAATCCTCGCTGAGGGGCGCCGCCGCTGGCGAGGCGGGCGACGAGGTGGATGAGAACGCGCGGCTGTTAGCGCTAACATGGCGAGCCGAATTGGCGGGTGGGCTCGTCCAGGGGCCGCCTCGCGAGCCTGCCACAGAGCCGTCGGCACTTCAAGAGGTGGACATCAATAGGCACTGGCAGTAGGGCTGACGACTCGATCAGGAGTCGGCTCGTAACAAAAATCCGCCGACGTTTCAGGGTGATCGTTGCGTCGAATGAGAGCGCTAACTTCATGGGTTGCGCAAGGCGACCGGTTCGAGCATTCTGGCGCCGCCGAACTCACGAAAGGGAACGGGTATGCGTACACGCAGACGCCGGCTCGGCCTGGCCGCGGTCATGGCCTTGTCGGCGGCACTGGGCGCCCTGGTGCCGGTCGGGAACGCCGCCGCCGAGTCCAACGGCGGCGTCCGGGTGATGCCGCTGGGCGACTCCATCACCGAAGGCACGCAGGTGCCGGGCGGCTACCGGATCGGCCTGTGGCAGCGCATGGCCGCCGGCGGCTACCGGGTCGACTTCGTCGGGTCGCAGTACAACGGGCCGGCCGGCCTGGGCGACCACGACCACGAGGGCCATCCCGGCTGGCGCATCGACCAGATCGACGCGAACATCACCGGTTGGCTGGGCGCCACCACGCCTCACACGGTGCTGCTGCACATCGGCACCAACGATGTGCTGCAGAACTACAACGTCTCGGGGGCACCGGGCCGGCTCTCGACGCTGATCGACCACATCACCGCCGCGGCCCCCGGCGCCGAGGTGTTCGTCGCGCAGATCATCCCGCTGGCCAACGCCGGCCAGGAGTCCGCCGTGCGGACCTTCAACGCGGCCATCCCCGGCATCGTGCAGAGCAAGGTCAACGCGGGCAAGCACGTCCACCTGGTCGACATGCACAGCGCGCTGACCGCGGCCGACCTGACCGACGGCGTCCACCCCACCGCCACCGGATACGACAAGATGGCCGCCACCTGGTACAACGCGCTGCTGTCCGTGCCTGGCAGCATCGGCACCGGCGGGGGCACCGGCGGTACGACGACCACGCTGGTCGGCTCCGGCTCCGGCCGCTGCCTCGACGATCCCAACGGCAGCACGACCAACGGCGTCCAGCCGATCATCTGGGACTGCAGCGGCGGCGCCAACCAGCGCTGGACGCGCAGCGGCGCGACGCTGCAAGTGCTCGGCAAATGCCTCGACGCGCCGACGGGCGCCGCCGCCGGTTCGAAGGTCCAGCTCTGGGACTGCCACGGGGGCACCAACCAGCAGTGGAACCTCAACGCCAACGGCACGATCAGCAGCGTCTCGTCGGGCCTGTGCCTCGACGTCTCCGGCGCCGCCACCGCCAACAACAGCCCCGTGATCCTGTGGACCTGCACGGCCGCCGCCAACCAGCGGTGGAGCCGCGTCTAACGCACCCGGGCCGGGCCGGCGCCCTCGAGGACGCCGGCCCGGATGTCGGCCACGGTGTGGGCCCCGACGTCCGATGCCGGCCCGTCCGCATGGCGGGCCACCACGGCCCGCACGTGCCGTTCGGCCGCCGCGGCCAAGCCGTCGTAGACGGCGGTGAACACGTCCAGGGCGGCTTCGCGTGGCCATCCGTGGGGGAGCAGGCGGACCGGCAGACGCGGGTCGAGCACGGCGAAGCGCCGGTAGGTGTCCATGATCTCGGTGCGGGCGCGCACCGCCGCCGCACCGCCGACCCGCCTCGCGCGAACGCGCGGCAGCAGCGGCCGCCACCGTGCGATGAAAGTTTCGTACTGCTCGGCGATGCCGGCGACGTCCCACGCCTGCAGCGGGGGCCGCGATGTCGCGGCGCCGAGCTCGGCGTGCCGGGCGCGAAACACGGTCATCGCCCCGGGCGCGCCCTCCGCGAGCTGGGCTTGGGCCGGCCCCGCCGGCCGCGTTCGCGCTCAACGGCTCTGCCTGCGCCACGGGCTGACCGGCGTTCCCGGCCGCGGCGGTCGTCGCCGCCGCGGCCGGGGATGGCTTACTGCAGCGACGCGTCGTCGATGTACAGGCCGTCGGTGCCGGCGGCCGTCTCGACGTACAGCGTGGCGCCGGTCAGCGTGCCCGTCCACGACACGGTCGCGGTGCCCGACAGCTGGGTCCAGCCGCTGGCGTTGACCGTGGCGGCCGGGGTCAGCTGCACATAGCTCGTCGAGCCGTTCGCGGTCACCGCGAGGGTCACCTTGGCGCTCGGCGAGCCACTCTGCGAGCGCACCCACACGCTCGTCGCGTAGCTCTTGCCGTTGGTGAGCTTCGACGTCACGTCCTGGGCGGGGCCGTTCCACGACGCCGTGCGGCCGGTGAGCAGCAGCGATTGGGAGCCGCCGTGCACGACGGCGGTGTTCGCCGCGAGCGTTCCGGCGCCGAACACGCTCCAGCCGCTGGTGCCGCTCTCCATGGCGGCGTTGGTGAGCAGGTTGCCACCGGTGTTGCCGCCGGCCGCGGTGAACTGCCACCAGTTCACGTTGAACAGGTTGCCGCTGCCGCCGGTGAACTTGAGGTACAGGTCGTGCGTGCCGGTGGCGCCGGAGATCGGGCACGTGACGGTGGTCCAGGTCTGCCAGCCGCCGGTGCCGGGCACGGTGCAGGTGCCGACCAGCGTGCCGTTGACGCCGTCGAGGTGCAGCTCGATGCGTCCGCCACTGGTCGCGGAGGTGACCCGGGCGCTGTACGAGGCGGCGCCGCTGCCGAAGCCGACGCCCTTGACCTTGATGTAGTCGTTGTTCTCGATCCAGCCGACGTCCATGCCGCCCTCGGCCGCCGGCTCCGTCTCCACGCCGGACTCCCAGGCGATCGTCTCGGCCTCCTGGCGCACGTACGGGTTGAGCGTGCCGATCTGCGGCGCGCCCGTCGTCGTCATGTTGATCGTCGGGATCGTGCCGTCGGCGTTGTAGCTGAACTTCTCCACGGCCACCGAGCGGGTGTAGCCGCTGCCGCCGGGCAGGGCGCCGTTGTGGTAGAAGAAGTACGACCCGCCGTTGAAGTCGACAAGGCCGGGGTGGTTGGTGAAACTTGCGCCCTGGGTTGGCATCACCGTGCCGCGAAACGTCCACGGGCCGGTCGGGGTGGTGGCCGTGGAGTAGGCGATGTACTCCGAGCAGCATCGCGCGGCGAAGACGTTGTAGTACAGGCCGTTGCGCTTGTACACCCACGGCCCTTCCTCGAACAGCGTCGGGCGGCTGGCGTTGCCGGTGCGGGTGCCGAAGCCGGCGGTGGTGAGCGGGATCTGGGCCGGGCTGCCGGAGTACGAGATCATGTCCGCGTTCAGTCGCACGTACCACAGGTTCGGGTTGCCCCAGTACAGGTACGCCTGGCCGTCGTCGTCGATGAACACCGTCGGGTCGATCTCGCCGGTCTCCACCAGCGGATGCCCGAGGGCGTCGCTGAACGGCCCGGTCGGGCTGGTCGAGACCGCCACCCCGATGGCCATGCGGCCCGTCGCGCGGTTGGTCATGGGCACATACCAGTAGAACTTGCCGTTGCGGTAGATGGCCTGGCCGGCCCAGGCGTTGGAGCTGGCCCAGCTGAAGCTGGCCAGGCTCAGCGGCGACCCGTGGTCGGTCCAGTTCACCATGTCGGCGGACGACCAGACCCGCCACTCCCGCATGGTGTAGTTCGTCGAGCCGTCCTCGTCGTGCCCGGTGTAGAGGTAGACCCGGCCGTTGTACACCAGCGGGGCCGGATCGGCCGTGTAGATGGTCTGCACGATGGGGTTGTCGGCCCGCGCGACGGCCGGCACGAACGCCGCCGCGCAGAGCAGGCCCGCCACCGTCGCCAGCGCGCGCCGCAGGGCCGCGCCCCGCGGCCGGGGAATGGAAAGTCTCACGAGCACTCCCAGGTTGTTATCGCTAACACAGAAGTGGCCGCGACATTGCCACAGTGTTTCGTCACATTCAAGTTTGTCGTGGTGACTCGGTTTCCCGCACCTCCGTAACACTTTTTCAGGTGTTGAACATTGCAGACTGTTCTGCCACCGTCGGGAATGTGTACGCGCCACCGCCACGGCGCGAATGCGCGAGTTAGCGCTCACAACCTGGAGAGAGCCTGATGCCACGAAAGCTGCGGGCGCTGCTGTTCGGTGCGGCCCTGCCCCTCGTCGTTGCCGCCGTCCTGGTGTCGACGCGGCCGGCATCGGCCGCCGGGCTGACGCGGGTGACCGGGTTCGGCAGCAACCCGACCAACCTCAACATGTACATCTACGTGCCGACGACGGTGGCGCCGAAGCCCGCCCTCCTGGTGCTCGTGCACTACTGCGGAGGCTCGGCCGCCGGCGTCTTCAACGGCAACGGCCACGACTACGTCAGCGCGGCCGACCGCTACGGCTACATCATCGTGGTGCCCGAGGCCACCCGCAGCGGCAACTGCTTCGACGTGTCAACACCCGCCGCGCTCAAACGCAACGGCGGGAGTGACTCCACCGGCATCATGTCCATGGTCGCGTACGCCCGGTCGCACTACCCGATCGACGCGTCCCGCATCGCCGTGTCCGGGTTCTCTTCCGGCGCCATGATGACCAACGTCCTGGCCGCCGAGTACCCCGACGTCTTCACCGCGGCGTCGGCGTTCTCCGGCGTGCCGGCCGGCTGCTTCGCCACCACCGACGGCTCCCTGTGGAACAGCCAGTGCTCCGGCGGCAACGTCATCCGGACCGCCCAGCAGTGGGGCGACCTGGCCCGAGCCATGTACCCGGGCTACGCGGGCCGCTACCCGCGCATGCAGCTGTGGCACGGCACGACCGACACGACCCTCGCCTACCCGAACTTCGGCGAGGAGATCAAGCAGTGGACCAACCTCAACGGCCTCGGGCAGACCCCGGCCTTCACCGACCATCCGCAGAGCAGCTGGACCCGCACCCGCTACGGCAACACCGGTACCAACGCGACCGTCGAAGGCGTCAGCATCGCCGGCGTCGGGCACCAGCTGCCGATGTCCGGTCAGCTTGCCTACGCCATCGCCTTCCTCGGCCTCGACACGAGCGGCGGCCCGACGTCGCCGCCGCCGAGTGGCGCCACCGCGCTGGTCGGGGCGGCGTCCGGGCGATGCCTCGACGTGCCGGGCGGCAGCACCGCCAACGGCACCCAACCGATCATCTGGGACTGCCACGGCGGCACCAACCAGCAATGGACCGTCGGCGGGGGGAGCATCCAGGCGCTCGGCAAGTGCCTCGACTCGCCGACCAACGCCACCGCCGGCGTCAAGGCGCAGCTGTGGGACTGCACCGGCGCGGCGAACCAGCAGTGGAGCATCGGCTCCGACGGCACGATCCGCAACGCCCAGTCCGGGCTGTGCCTCGACGTCAACCGCGCCGCGACCGCGAACGGCAGCACGGTGATCCTGTGGACCTGCACCGGCGCGGCCAACCAGCGCTGGAACCGCGCCTGATGGGCCCGCGCCGCGACGACCGCCGCCCCTGGGACGGGCCGGATGAGCCGCGCCTCGACAGCCTGGCCCGGGCCGCTCTCGCCGTCCTGGCACCGCTGGTCCTCGCCACGGTGGTCGCCGTGGCGCTGGTGGGGCTGGCCGCGGCGGGACGGCTGTGAGCGGCGGCCCTAGCGCTGCAGGCGGGCGGCGTCGCTCGGTCCGCCGCGGCGGACCAGCCATGCGTCGGTGATGTGGGTGAACATCGCCGACGCGGCGCCCTCGGGGTCGCGGGCGGCGATGCGCTCGTAGATGCGGCGGTGGCCGAGGTTCGACGCGATGCAGAGCGTGCGGTCGGTGCGACCGACGTAGCGGGCCGTGTGGATGACCTGGCTCTCGAGGGCCTTGACGACGCCGCGGGCGATGCGGTTCCCGGACGCCTCCATGATCATGTCGTGGAAGGCGCGGTCGTGCTCCTCGTAGGTCACGTGATCGTCGACGAGTCCGTCCATGCGCTCGACGACCGCGCGGAGCCGTTCGACGGTCACCTCGTCGGCCAGGCGCGCGGCGACGTTGGCCATGTCCGACTCCAGTAGGCGCCGGGTCACGACGAGGTCGTCGAGGACGCCAAGGGTCTCGTCCTCGGCGATCGTCGCGGCGAGCACCAGCTCGTCGAGGATGTTCCAGCGCGTGGGCGGGGTGACGACGGTGCCGCTGCCCTGCCGGACCTGGACCAGCCCCTTCTCCTGCAGCACCTTCATCGCTTCGCGGATCACGGTGCGGCTGACCGAGAACGTCTCGCACAGCGCCGGCTCCGGCGGCAGTGGCGTGCCCGGCGGGTGCAGCCCGCGCACGATGCGCTCCACGAGCTCGGCGGTGACGGCCCGGCCCAGATTGGCCGGCCGTCGCGCCCAGGCGGGCGGCGTGACGGCCTGGCTGGCAGATCCGGCCTCGGATGTCGTCATGTGCCCTCCCCGGTCGCACGCCGTGGGCGGCGTGGCGAGTCGCGAACAGTGTACGCCGGAGGGGCGTACGTCAGACGTATGACTAATTTCATGATCGGTGCCTTGAGGGGTCTTGCGAACATCATACGTATGCCCTTACATTTCGTGCCGGTGAACTTGTGCTCAACAAGCCTCATGAGAAGGACGTGTACATGTTCCGAACCCCACGGGCCGGGCGCGGCCACCGGTGGGCCGGCGCGGGGGCACTGACCCTCGCCCTGGCGCTCGCCGGCTGCGGCCACGACGCCGGAACCTCCGCCGGTTCCTACGGTTTCCCCCAGGCCGCCCAGGATGACAAGGCAACCATCACGATATGGGTCGACGCCGACCGGTCCGGCGCCGTCGACGCCTTCAAGAAGGCAAACCCGGACGTGAAGCTCGACGTGGTGACGTACGACGGATCGGCGAACGGATCCAACTCGTTCCGGACCAAGATGCAGCTGTTCGACCGGGCCGGCAGCGGCTGGCCGGACGTGGTGTTCTCCTCGCAGAACAACGACGCGGCGTGGGCCAGTCAGGGCAGCAACGGTAAGCAGGCGTTCGCCGCCGTGCTCAACCAGGGGCTCGTGCCCAAGGCGACGCTGGACAACTTCACCGCCGGGGCGCTGAACCCGTGCACGGTCGAGGGCAAGGTGTACTGCCTGCGCAATGACCTGGCCCAGACGGTGCTCTGGTACAACAAGGCCCTCCTCACGCAGTTCGGGTACACCCTGCCGACGACGTGGGAGGAGTACCAGGCGCTCGGCGAGAAGGTGGCCGCGGAGCACCCCGGCTACATCGTGGGCGCGGCCGGCGACGCGTTCACGCCGGAAATCTACTTCTGGGCCGGCAAGTGTCAGGCCAACGGGATCACCGGCCCGAAGTCCGTCACGGTGAACACCGGCAGCACCGAATGCAAGCGGGTCGCCGGCATGCTCGACACCCTCATCAAGAACGGCACGACGCCGACGGTCAGCGTGTTCACGCCGGAGTTCGTGCAGAAATACACCGGCAAGGTGCTGCTCATGCCCGGCCCGGCCTGGTATGCCGGCGCCATCTTCAACAACCCGCAGTCGCTCAACGTCCCGAAGGGCCAGCTCGGCGTCGCAGCCCCGCTGCCGTGGAAGGGCGAGGAGCCGGCGACCGGCAACGTCGGCGGCGGCACGTGGTTCATCAGCAGCCACTCCAAGAACCTCAAGGCTGCGGAGAAGTTCGCCGAGTTCGTCACCACCGCCGACGACTACCAGGTCAACCTCGCCCCGGGCTATCCGGCGTACGCGCCGGCGGCCGACAAGTGGATCAAGAAGCAGGAGTCGAGCGGCTACTACGCGACCGACCTGCAACCGCTGCTCACGGCGGGCAAGCAGATCTGGACCGGCTGGGGCTCCGGCATCTTCAGCCAGGAGGCCATCTGGGCCAAGACCGTCACCCCCGCCATCGCCGGCGGCAAGAGCCTGGTCGACCTGCTGCCGGAATGGCAGACGGCGATCAAGAACCAGGCCCAGGTCGACGGCTACACGGTCACATGACGATGCTGCGTGAGGCCGCCCGCCCGACGGACGGGCGGCCTCGGTCGTCGTCACGGTCGCCGCGGTCCCGCCACGCGATGAGTTACCTCTTCGTCGCCGGCTACGCGCTGCTGGCGGTCGCGTTCGGGCTGCTGCCGGTGGTGTACTCCATCTTCCTGGCCTTCACCACCGGCGACGGCGGGTTCGCCGGCGTCGCCAACTTCACGAAGGTCTTCGACGACTTCCGGTTCCTGCCGGCGGTCGGGCACGTCGCGTGGTTCCTGGTGATCTGGCTGGCGGGCCTCGTCGTGCTGGTGACCGTGCTGGCGATCGCGGTGCACGCGGTGCGGGTCCGGTGGCTGAGCCGGACGCTGCGGCTGGTCTTCTACCTGCCGGGCGCGGTGGCCGGGGCCTCCAGCGTGCTGCTGTGGCTCTTCGTGCTCGACCCGACCGCGAGCCCGGTCGCCGGGTTGCTGCGGCTGTTCGGGTTCACCAGCTTCAACCAGGTCATCGCGCCGGCGAACCTGCCGCCGATCTTCGCCATCGTGGCGTTCTGGACGGGGGCGGGGGGCTGGATCGTCATCATGTACGGGGCGCTGAACAACATCAGCCCCGAGGTGATCGAGGCGGCCCGCATCGACGGCGCCGGCCCGGTCCAGATCGCCTGGCGCATCCAGCTGCCGCTGCTGCGCAAATGGATCTCGTACATGGGCATCATGTCGCTCGCCGCCGGCACGCAGCTGTTCGTCGAGCCGCAGCTGCTGTCGCAGGCCAGCAACGCGATCGTGCCCAACGACTACTCGCTCAACCAGCTGGCGTACCTGTACGCGTTCCAGCAGAACGACTTCAACGCGGCGGCCGCCATCTCGCTGCTGCTGCTCCTCATCGCCCTCGCGCTGTCCGCGGTCTTCGTGACGCGCGGCGGCCTGTTCTCCAGGGACTGAGCCATGACCATGACGGACGACCGCCGCGCCGGCGCCGGCGGCTGGGCCGGGCGCGGCATCGTCGCGGCGATGCTCGGCGTCTTCGTGCTCTTCTTCGCCATCCCGATCGTCTGGCTGCTGCTGGCCACCACCAAGTCGGCCCACGGGCTCATCGTGGACAACCCGTTCCGGCCCGGAAGCCTCGGCGACCTCGCCGCCAACTGGCGCCAGCTGTTCGACTTCCAGGACGGCGCGGTGACGTCGTGGCTGGGCAACTCCGCCCTGTACGCCGTCGGAGCACTGGTCATCACGCTGCTCGTCAGCATCCCGGCCGGCTACGCGATGGCCATGACCGACTTCCGGTTCCGCCGCACGCTGCTCGCCCTGACGCTGGTCGTGATGCTGATCCCCAACACCGCGCTGGTCCTGCCGATTTTCCTCGAGCTCAACGTGGTCGGCCTGATCGGCAGCCCGCTGTCGGTGATCCTGCCGATGTCGTTCTTCCCGTTCGGGGTCTATCTCGCGTACATCTACTTCTCCACGAGCGTCCCGCGTGACCTGCTCGCCGCCGCCCGCATCGACGGCTGCACGGAGCTTGAGGTGTTCACGAAGGTGGCGCTGCCGCTGGCGACGCCGATCGTCGCGCTGGTCGGGTTCTTCAGCTTCGTGCAGAGCTGGAACAACTTCTTCCTGCCGTTCGTGATGCTGCCCGGAAGCGACGGCTATCCGGTGCAGGTCGGCCTGACGTCCCTACTGGCCTCGACCCCGGCGTTCAACCCGAGTTCCGCCGGGACCCAGTCCGTGCAGCTGCCGACGCTCGCCCTGGCGACCGTCGTCTCCGTGCTGCCGGTGCTCATCGTCTTCGTGTTCGCCCAGCGCTTCCTGGTGGCGGGCATGACGGCGGGCGGCACCAAGGAGTGAGCGCGCACCATCGGCGACAAGGAGCAACTGTGAAGGTCACCGGATACCGCAGCCTGACGACCAAGCACGACTGGGGGCGGCTGATCGGCGACGCCAACGGGGTGATGCCCGACCAGCAAACCGACGTACACGTGCTGATCCTGCAGACGGACGAGGGCGTCGAAGGCGTGGGCGTCGGTGCCCACGGCGACATCGACCGCGTCTTCGCCGCCGTCGAGGGGGAGGATCCTCGGGCCGTCTCGGCCCTGTACGACCGGATGCTCGATCGCGTGTTCAAGAGCGGGCACGCCGGCGCCACGTTCGGCGCCGTCGGCGCGATCGACATGGCGCTGTGGGACCTCAAGGCCAAGCTGGCCGGCGAGCCGCTCTGGCGCACGCTCGGCGGCCGGGACCGCTTCGTTCCCGGCTACGCCTCGGGACTCGACATCGCCGTCGACGATGAGGGCCTCGTGCGTCTCTACGAACGCTTCGCGGATCGCGGGTTCAGCGCGGCCAAGCTCAAGGGCGGCCACGACGTCGATCACGACCTGCGCCGGCTGGAGGCCGTGCAGGACGTGCTGCGGCGCAACTCGGCGCGGCCCGCGCTGATGTTCGACGCCAACGAGTCCTGGAACCGCTCGCAGGCGGTGCGGTTCGTCGCGGCGCTCGAACGCCGCGTCGACCTCACGTGGGTGGAGGAGCCGGTCCGCCGCTGGGATGCCGCCGGGCTCGCCTCGGTTCGCCGAGGCATCCGGGCAGCCGTCGCCACCGGCGAGAACCTCACCGGTCTGGAGCAGTACCGCCCGTTGCTTGACGCCGACGCCGTCGACATCGTGCAGGTCGGCAACGTCTGGGGGATCACCCATTTCCTGCGCGTGGCGGCGATGGCGCATGGCCGGGACCTGCCGGTGAGCCCAGTGGCCCATCACGCCAACCCGCTGGCCCACGCCGCGGTCGCGGTGCCCAACCACCTGGCCTTCGAGGTGCAGGACCTGGTGCCGCCGATCGGCCTCGACGTCGACCAGGAGTTCGAGGACGGCGGGATCGTGCTCGGCGACGCGCCCGGTCTGGGCATCCGGGTCGACGAGGACCGCATCCAGGCGGTCCGGCCGGCCGATCCGACCGCGACGAGCGGCCCGCACGTGCGGCCGGACCGGGCTGGGCTGCGCATGGTGCCGGACGGGCGGCGGGAGGGCGCCGTCGCCGCCCCGGCCCGGCGGGCGCAGGCGTGAGCGCGTCCCGGCGCCTGTCCTGAGGGCGCGGCCGATGGCCCGGGCTCCGCGCGGGCCATCGGCGGTCGGGCGGGCGAAATCTACGCGATGTTCCGGTCGTTGAGCGGTGCGCAGGACGGCCGCAGCAGGCCTGCGGCCCGCAGCGCCGGCCACAGTTCGTCCGGCACGGGGGCGCCGGCTCGCCGCAGCGTCTCGTGGACCTGCTCGGCAGTGCGCAGCCCCACCACCGTCGACACGACCGCCGGATGGGCCTGGACGAAGGCGAGCGCGGCGGCGGGCAACGTGACGCCGTGGGCTTCACAGAGCGCGGCGATGCGCCGAGCGCGGTCGATGAGCTCGGCCGGGGCAGGCCGGTAGTTGTACGTGGCGTCGGCCGGCGGCCGGTTCTGGGCGAGCAGCCCGGAGTTGTAGACGCCGGCGATGACGACGCCGACGCCGCGCTCCTCGGCGGCCGGCAGCAGGTCGTCCAGCGCGCCCTGCTCGAGCAGCGTGTACCTTCCGGCGCACATGACCAGGTCGACGTCGGTCTCGCGGACGAACCGGGTGAGCAGCGCCGACTGGTTCATGCCGGCCCCGACGGCCCCGATGACGCCCTCGTCGCGCAGCTCCACGAGGGCCGGCACGGCCTGTGTCGCCGCCTGCTCCCAGTGCTCGTCGGGGTCGTGGAGGTACACGATGTCGATGCGGTCCAGACCGGTCCGCTGCAGGCTCGCCTCGAGCGAGCGGCGGACCCCGTCGCGGCTGAAGTCCCACTCACGCCGCAGCGCGGCGGGGACGTCGAAGCCCTCCGGATCGCGCTGGTGCGCGGTCTGCGGCGACGGCACCAGCAGCCGCCCAACCTTCGTGGAGAGCGTGAAAGCGTCGCGGGGCCGGGCGCGCAGCGCGGCGCCCAACCGCCGTTCGGAAAGGCCGAGGCCGTAGTGCGGCGCAGTGTCGAAGTAGCGGATCCCGGCGTCCCAGGCGGTCTCGACCGCGGCGTGGAACGTCTCGTCGCTTGTCGCGTGGTACAGGTTCCCGCCCTGCGCGGCCCCGAAGCCGAGGCTGGTCAGGCACACCGCCGGCCGCCGGGGGAGTGCCCGGGCGCCCATGCCGGTCCCGGTCATCGGCCGAGCCAGCCGCCGTCGACGGGCAGGACGGCCCCGTTGACGTAGTCGGAGGCGGGGGCGGCCAGGAACACCGCGGCTCCGGCGAGGTCGTCTGGGCGACCCCAGCGACCGGCCGGGATCCGCTCCAGAATGGAGCGGCTGCGGTCCGGGTCGTCGCGCAGCGCCCGGGTGTTGTCGGTGGCGATGTAGCCGGGTGCGATGGCGTTGACGTTGACACCGTGGGCCGCCCACTCGTTGGCCAGCGCCTTGGTGAGCCCGGCGATCGCGGACTTCGAGGCCGTGTAACCGGGGACGTTGATGCCGCCCTGAAAGCTCAGCAGTGACGCCGTGAAGATGATCTTTCCGCGGCCGCGGCGGACCATGTCCCGGCCGATGGCGCGGCTCAGGACGAACTGGCTGCTGAGGTTGACCTCAAGGACGCGGTCCCACAGCTCGTCGGGGTGCTCGGCGGCCGGCATCCGCTCGATGGTGCCGCCGTTGTTCACCAGGATGTCGATCGGGCTGCGGGCGTTGAGGTCGTCGGCGAGCCGGTGCACGGCGGCCCGGTCGGCGAAGTCGGCACTGAGCGCGGTGAAGCCGCGACCGGTGGCGCGCACGCGCCGCTCGACCTCGCTTCCGGACGGCTCCAGCCGCGCGGAGACGCCGATGATGTCGGCGCCGGCCGCGGCGAGGGCCTCCGCGACGGCCAGGCCGATGCCGCGCCGCGCGCCCGTGACGACGGCGGTGCGTCCGGACAGGTCGAACAGTGGCGTCACCGGGGCTGCTCCCGCCAGTCGATGAGGACCTTCATCACGCGGCCCCCGGATTCGAGGGCCGCGAAGGCGGCGTCGACGGCCGCGACGGGCTCGATGCGGGAGATGAGCCGCTCGGCGGGCACGGCGCCGGTCGCCACAAGCTCGATGGCCGCGGTCACGTCCGGCCGCTGGTAGAGACGCGCGCCGAACACTTCCAGCTCGCGCCAGAAGACTCGGTGCAGGTTCACCGGCCGGGGCTGGGGGTGGATGGCCACCATCACCAGCCGGCCGCGCGCGGCGAGGACGTCGACCGCGGTGGCGACCCCGCCTTGCGAGCCGGAGACCTCGAAGGCGATGTCCGCCCCGGCGCCGGCCGTCCGCTCGTCGATCGCCGCCGGCATGTCGACGGCGGTCGGGTCGAGGGCCTCGATGCCGAGCTCGGCCGCGACCGAGCGGCGGAACGGGTCGGGCTCGAGCAGGACGACGCGCGCCCGCTCACGCTGCGCGACGATCGCGATGAGCGTGCCGATCGGCCCACCGCCGACCACGACGACGTGGTCGCCGCGGGACACACCGGCTCGCCGGACGTCGTGCACGGCCACCGCGACGGGCTCGACGAGCGCCGCGTGCTCCAGCGGCATCTGCTCGGGCAGGGCCAGCACGAGGCCGGCCGGCACGTTCCACAGCGACTGCATGGCGCCGGGTGAGTCGATGCCGAGGAACCGCAGGTTGTGGCAGATGTGTGTGTTGCCGCGCCGGCAGGCGGGGCAGTGCCCACAGGAGAGTGTGGGCATCACGGTGACCGGTTGCCCGACCGACCAGCCGGCAACGTCCGGCCCGATCGCGTCGATGCGGCCGGACATCTCGTGGCCGAGCACCGCTGCGGTGCCGACCCGTGCGTCCATGTCGCCGTGGAAGATGTGCAGATCCGTGCCGCAGATGCCGGTGAAGGCCACGGCGATGCGGACCTCGCCGGGCCCCGGCTCGCCGGCGGGCCGTTGCTCGACCTCGACCCGGCGCGCTCCCCGATAAATGACTGCTCTCATCGGCGAGAAACGTAACTCGTATGACGTATTCCGTCAACGCCGATGGGATGCTCACGGGGCGAGCGGAGCGCGGGCCCAGAACGAGCTTGCGGCGCGGAAGGCCACGCTGTTGTCGGACTGGTCAACCCAGAGCTCGTCGCCCCGGTGGTGCAGGAACCAGCCCGGGTAGTTCGAGGATTCGAGCAGGATCGAGTCGCGGGCGGCGCCGGCCCGGGGGCAGAAGGTGGCGTCGCCGCGGAACAGGGATGTGCCCTCGTCCTGGTTGAGCCGCACGCGCCAGGACGCGTGGCGCAGATAGCCGCCGTCGGCGCCGCGGAACGACAGGCAGCCGGGGTCGGCCAGGCCGGCAACGACGGCGAACGTGGCCGGCCGGCGGGCAGCCTCCGCGCTGGCGGGGCCGAGCGGGGCGAGCACGCCGAGGCCGTCGATCGCCGTCACGAACCGGCCCGGCGCTTCGGCGGACTCCAGCGACACGCTCCGCCCCGGGGTCAAAGCCTGTGTGCGGGTCGGCGATGGGACGGCGGCGCTCGTGCGCGGCGGCCGCGGCGGCGACGTGGTGGACGCCGGGCCGGCGCTCACCGCGGCCGCGGGCGCCGAGGAGGGCGCGGCGGCCAGACCGGAGGATGGCGGGTCCGGCGCGGGCAGGACCGCGACCGTGACCACGGCGCCGGCCGTCACCGCACCGGCGATCGCCGCGGCGAGCGGATGCGCCGCGAGCGCCTGCAGGAGTTTGCCGAGCAGCCCGGCCTTGGCGCCGGTGCCGATGGCGCCCGTGGCGGGGGCCGCGACCACTGTCGTGGCGGCCGCTGTTGTCGCTGCCGCCGCTGTTGTCGTGGCGGCGGCGCCGAGCGCCACCTTGCCCAGCAACGCGGCCGCGAGCGCGACCGGGACCGGCAGTAGCGCCAGCCCGGCGAGCAGCCGCTCGGCGGGGATCATGTCCTGCGCGACGCGACCGCAGACGGCGCAGGAGCGGGTGTGGCGGGCGATGCGCTTGCGCCAGAGCGCACCCGGCGCGCCGTCCCAGTCCACCACCGTGGCCGCGAGCCCGGCACAGCGCGGCCGCGCCTCGAGCGCAGCCACGATCTCCCGGCTCAGGTCGAGCTGCTGGCGCATGCGCTGCACCCGCACGCCGGCATGCGCGACGCTGACCTCCAGGGCGTCGGCCAGCTCGGTGCGGGTCAGCTCGCCGGCGACCTCGAGCCACCACAGCGACAGCAGCGCCCGGTCGTCCGGGTCGAGCCAGCGGGCGGCCCGCTCGGCCTGGGGGCGCTGCTGCGACAGCAGCAGTCGCAGGGCGGTGAGCTCCTCGAACGGCGCGTCGTCGTCCGCGACGGCGGCGGCCTCCTCCAGCGGGGCGGCGCGCCGGTCGGCGACCTCACGGCGGTGCAGATGGGTGCTCACCTGGTGTACGGCGACGGCGGCCAGCCAGGCCCGGTAGCGCTGCGGGCTCTGCAGCGACGGCAGCTGGCGCACCACCCGCAGCATGGTGTCCTGCACGACGTCGTCGGCGTCGGGATGGCCGCTGAGGGCCCGGTGCACGATGGTGTAGGCGATGGGCAGGCTGACCGCCACCAGCTCGTCCAGGGCGCGCCGGTCGCCGGCCCGGGCCGCCTCCACGAGGCCCGGGTCGGCGGTGCCGGTCGTTCGCATACTCACATCGCACTCACAAAGCCGACCTCCGGCGGCCGGGCAGGCCCGCCGCCGTCCCCCGTTGCGGACGTTGACTGTGGTCGACGACGGCCCGTCGCGTCAAGGAGAAAACACTGCGACCACGGCCGGCCGCCGCACATAACACAAATCCGGAAATGACAATTTCTGGCCGGCCGGAATGACCTGACGCCCGGCTCCCGCGCAGCGCGGGAGCCGGGCCGGCAGTGCTTACAGACCGAGGTCGGAGGCCTTGAAGAAGCCGGAGTCGACGAGCTTCGACTTCACGTCGTCCTTCGTCACCACGACCGGCGGAAGGAGGTACGAGGGGACGACCTTGACGCCGTTGTTGTAGGTCTTGGTGTCGTTCGTCTCGACCGTGGTGTTCTTGGTGATCGCGTCGACCATCTTGGCCACCTGGTCGCCCAGGGTCCGGGTGTCCTTCCAGACCGTCATCGACTGTTTGCCCGCCAGGATGTTCTTCGTGTTGGCCAGGTCCGCGTCCTGGCCGGTGAGCAGCGGCCAGTCGCCGCCGGGCTTGTACCCGTGCGAGTCC
>DATJJB010000302.1:0-3189 GCA_035492655.1 Kutzneria sp.
TACCGGCCGCTGGCCCGCATCCGCACCGCCCAGCTCGGCGACGACGCCGGCATCGTCGGCGCCGCCACCCTGGCCCGGGAACTGCTCAACAAGCGCTGACTGCCCGATCACACCGGAAATTTGGGGCGCTTTCGGATAAACCGCTCGGCCCCGCCCCTGCTTCGCCCGGTTGCCAGATTTTTCGAGGTCCGCCCCCACGCGCCCCACCACAGAACTGGATGCGGGCCTCGAAAAATCTGGCAAGGGCGAGGCAGGGGCTTGAAGGGGGCCGAGCCGCGACGCCGGAGGCGGCGCAATTCAGAGCTGCGCGCCGTTGCCGTCGTCGGAGCCGGGGGGCGGGCCGTGGCGCATGCGGAGCAGGAGCCAGCCGACGCCACTGGTCAGGGCGATGATGGCCAACGGAGTGGCGACCTGCGCCTGCAGCCCGATGACGCTCGGCACGGCCAGCAGCACCGCGCCGATCACGATCAACACCACGGCCAGCACGGTCAGCGGGCGCGGGCGGGGGAAGGGCGGCGGCTCGGGCGGGACGTAGTGCTCGGTGTCGGAGGCGGCGGCCCAGTCCCATTCCTTGTCGGCGGTCCGCCAACCGGAGGGCGGGGTGGCCGGCGGCGGTGGGGGCGCCGACGGCTGCGGATCCATCGGCCGGGTCTCCTCGGCCGCACTGGTCTCCTGCCTGGTGGCGGGCTGGTCCTCGGGCCAGCGCACCCCCATGCCGTCCCGCTCCAGGCCCGCGACGATCTCGGCGAACGCCGCGTCGACGTCCTCCGGTCCATCGGTGTTGCCTCGCCCAGTCAACCCGGCCTCCACCCGCGTGGTCACTCCATCCTCGCACGAGTGCGGGGCAAAGAGCCGTTCCGTCGATCACTATCTGCCCGGGTGGCCGAGCCGGGTGTTGCTCGTTGTGCCGAGCGGCCGCCGCTCCGTAGGCTGATCCGCTCAGGATCGGCATGAGGAGGCGCACGCCGCGGTGCTGTACTGGGTGATGAAGTACGTCCTGCTCGGCCCCATCCTCCGGCTGTTCTTCCGGCCGAAGATCGAGGGTCTGGAAAACGTGCCGGCCGAAGGCGGGGCGCTGCTGGCCAGCAACCACCTCGCCGTGTCCGACTCGTTCTTCCTGCCGCTGATGGTGCCGCGCCGGATCACGTTCCCGGCCAAGAGCGACTACTTCACCCAGAAGGGGATCAAGGGCACGCTCAAGCGGCTGTTCTTCGAGGGCGTCGGCCAGGTGCCGATCGACCGCTCCGGCGCGGCGGCGGCGCAGGGCGCGCTGGACACGCTGGTCCGGCTGCTCAAGGACGGCCAGCTGGTGGGCATCTACCCGGAGGGCACCCGCTCCCCGGACGGCCGCCTCTACAAGGGCAAGACCGGCATGGCCCGGGTCGCGCTGGAAGCCGGCGTGCCGATCATCCCGGTGGCCATGTTCGGCACCGACAAGGCCAATCCGATCGGCTCCAAGATGTGGTACCCGTACCCGATCCGGATCAAGATCGGCAAGCCGCTGGACTTCTCCCGCTACGCGGGCCTCGACGGCGACCGGTTCATCGAGCGGTCCATCACCGACGAGGTGATGTACGACCTGATGGAGCTGTCCGGCCAGGAGTACGTGGACATCTACGCGGCCAAGCTCAAGGAGGCCAAGCCGGTCGCCCCGCCGGCGCAGCGGCAGCCGGCCGACGCCGCGCCGGCCGACAAGGTGCCCAGCTGAGGCCCCTTCGGGCAAACCGCCTACGCTGCACGGCGTGCGGTTCTTCTACGACTGTGAGTTCATCGAGGACGGTCGGACCATCGACCTGGTGTCGATCGGTGTGGTCGACGAGGAAGGCCGCGAGTTCTACGCCGTGTCCACCGAGTTCGACCCGGACCGGGCCGGCCAGTGGGTCCGCCAGAACGTGCTGCCCAAGCTGCCGCCGCCGGCCAGCCCGGTGTGGATGAGCCGCGGCCGGCTGCGCCAGGAGCTGCTGAACTTCGTCAGCCCCAACGGCGAGAGCGCGGAACTCTGGGCCTGGTTCGCGGCGTACGACCACGTGGCGCTGGCGCAGCTGTGGGGCGCGATGCCCGAGCTGCCCCGCGAGCTCCCTCGCTTCACCCGTGACCTGCGGCAACGCTGGGACGACCTGGGTCGGCCCAAGCTCCCGCAGCCGCCGTCGGACGCCCACGACGCGCTGGCCGACGCGCGTCACAACCTGGCGCGATGGAAGGCGATGGAGGCCGAGCGGCTGCGTCGTGGCAACGCCGTCAAGTAAGAATCGCGGGGGTGCCTTGCTGCACCGATACAGGGCATGACACGCTCTCGTAACACGCGGTCGCCAGTGACGCCGGCCACACCCACCCGAACTGTGAAAGAGGAAAGCAGATGCGCATCGGTGTGCTGACCGGCGGTGGTGACTGCCCGGGCCTGAACGCGGTGATCAGGGCCGTTGTCCGCAAGGGCATCGAGGCTCACGGCTGGGAGGTCATCGGCTTCCGCAACGGCTGGCGTGGCCCGATCGAGGGACTGACCAAGCAGCTCGGCCTTGACGAGGTCGAGGAGATCCTGACCCGCGGCGGCACCATTCTCGGCTCCTCGCGCACCAACCCCTACAAGGAGGAGGGTGGTGTCGAGAAGATCCGCGAGGTGCTGGCCCAGCACAAGGTCGACGCGCTGGTCGCGATCGGCGGCGAGGACACGCTGGGCGTGGCCAAGCGGCTGACCGACGACGGCATCCCGGTGGTCGGCGTGCCCAAGACGATCGACAACGACCTGGGCGCCACGGACTACACCTTCGGCTTCGACACCGCGGTGCACATCGCCACCGAGGCGCTGGACCGCCTGCGCACGACCGCCGAGTCGCACCACCGCGCGCTGGTCGTCGAGGTCATGGGCCGCCACGCCGGCTGGATCGCCCTGCACTCGGGCATCGCCGGCGGCGCCAACGTGATCCTGGTGCCGGAGCGCCAGTTCAACGTCGAGAAGGTCGTCGAGTGGACGCAGCGGCGCTTCGAGCGCCAGTACGCGCCGATCATCGTGGTGGCCGAGGGCGCGATGCCCGAGGGTGGCGCCGAGTCGCTGCACAGCGGTGAGAAGGACGCCTTCGGGCACGTCCGTCTCGGCGGCATCGGCCAGTGGCTGGCCGAGGAGATCGCCGAGCGCACCGGCAAGGAGTCCCGCGCGGTCGTGCTCGGCCACGTGCAGCGCGGCGGCACCCC
>DATJJB010000303.1:0-20426 GCA_035492655.1 Kutzneria sp.
CGGGCGCGCGGCTGCCGTCCGTACCACCGCTTTTCCCTTGACTACACGGTGATGTCGCGCAGCGCCCGGCGCTCCGGGTCGAGCAGGAACACCTTGGCGGTCGAGATGTCGAAGTACATGCCGACCAGCCGGACCTTGCCCGCCGCCACGGCCGCGGCGACGTTGGGGTAGCTGAGCAGGTTCTCCAGCTGCTGGGCGATGTTGGCCAGGCAGAGCCGCTCGTTGGCCGGCAGCTCGGCGTCCTCGCCGGCGGTCGCGGCCAGTCGCAGCAGGCTCGGCTCGGCGTACCGCAGCCAGTCGTGCAGCGCCGACGGGCCGGTCACCGACTGGGCCAGCACGGCCTTCATGGCGCCGCAGTCGGAGTGCCCGCAGACCACGATCTCCTGCACGGACAACACGTCCACGGCGTACTCGACGGCCGAGCCGACGGAGGCGTCCTCGCCGTGGTTGGGCACGAGGTTGCCCACGTTGCGCAGGCTGAACTGGTCGCCGGGGCCGCTGCTGGTGAACAGGTTGGGCAGCACCCGGGAGTCGGAGCAGGTGATGAACAGCTGCTTGGGCTTCTGGCCGTTCGCGGCCAGCTCGCTCAGGAACGGCCGGACCAGCGGCGCCGCGTGCTTCTCGAACGCGCGGATGCCGGCGATCAGGTGGTCTTCGTTGTCGGACTGGACGGGCACTTCGACGTCACTGGGCTCGATCTGCTGCCAGTGCGACCACGGTGCGAACCAGCGCGGCGGCACGTCCTGCCGCACGGCCTTGCGCCGCTGCGGCCGGCCGCCGATGGCCCGGTGGTACCAGCTGTCCAGCACCTCGTCCACGCGCACCCGGCCGCCCGTGCGCTCGTAGCCGATGCGCCAGTCGTTGATCGCCTCGAACACGCCGTGGTCCATGAAGTCGACGTGCAGTTCGAGCACGACGCTCTCGCGCAGCGGAATCGCCCGCAGCTCGCGCACCAGCCGGCCGGCGCCGAGGAACACCAGCGAGCCCCGAACGCTGACGTACCAGCGCCCGTCCTCACTCTGAACGTCCACAGTGGAGTGTGTGAGTCGGTAGAACGCGCGGATCAGGGCCACGGCCAGGCCGACCAGCACACCTTCGACCAGACCGAACGCGATGACGCCCAGCAGGGTCGCGGCGTACACGACCATCTCGCGGTGCCGCCACAGCTGCTTCATGTGCGCGACGCTGACCAGCCGGACGCCGATCACGATCAGCACCGCGGCCAGCGCGGCCATCGGGATCTGCCGCAGGACGTTGGCCAGCAACAGAACCGCCAGCAGCATCCACAGGCCGTGCATGATGGTGGACCACCGGGACTTCGCGCCCGCGGCCACGTTGGTCGAACTGCGCACGATCACACCGGTGACCGGCAGGCCGCCCAGCGCGCCCGAGACGGTGTTGGCCACACCCTGGGCGATGAGCTCCTTGTCCAGGTTGGCCCGCGGGCCGTCGTGCAGCTTGTCCACGGCCACCGCCGACAGCAGCGACTCGACGCTGGCCACCAGCGCGACGGTGAGCACGCCGCCGATGATCGCCAGCACCGGCCCGCTGGGCAGCTGTGGCAGCACGACCTCGTTGATGATGTCCGAGGGCAGCGAGACCCGGGCCAGGTCGAGGGAGAAGCCCGCGGCCACGGCCGTGCCGACGCCCACCGCGACCAGCGGCGCCGGCACCACGTTGACCTTGGGCAGCTTGGGCCACAACACCATCACCGCGATGGTCAGGGCGCCGACCAGCAGCGCGCCCGGGTGCAGGCCGATGATCTGGGCCGGCAGCTCGATGACGTTGTCCAGGACCGAGCCCTGGTTGGCCCCGCCCAGCATGACGTGCAGCTGGCCGACGGCGATGGTGACGCCGATACCGGCCAGCATGCCGTGCACCACGGCCGGCGAGAGTGACAGTGCGAGCCGGCCGACCCGGCTCAGACCCAGCAGGATCTGGATGAGGCCGGCGCCGACCGTGATGGCCGCGGTGGCGGCCCAGCCGAACTGGGCGACCAGGCCGGCCACGATGACCGTGAGGCCGGCCGCCGGGCCCGCGACCTGCAGCGGGGCCCCGCTGACCAGGCCGCCCAGGATGCCGCCGACCACGGCCGCGATGAGGCCGGCGATGAGTGGCGCGCCGGAGGCCGCGGCGATGCCCAGCGACAGCGGGACTGCCACCAGGAAGACCACGAACGACGCGGGTAGGTCGTAGCGCAGCACCGAGCGCAGGCCGCCCGGGGGCGGTCCGGCGGTCGTGTGCTCACCCGCGTGTGACTTCTTCGAGCGCTCCTCGGAGACGGTCAAGTTGTAACTCCCCAGTGATCCGTAGCTGATGTATCCGTGACCTCCATGATGCCGAGAGTTACCCCCACTGGAGGTCAACGGTGTGTAAATATTACTTTACCCACAGCTGGCCGTGGAGAAGTGGCCGCGATCACCCTCGATCGGGTGAGGTTTGGGCCATTCCCGCCCGGTACTCCGTCACGTCAAGTGATCACGTTGCGGCATACGGGTTTCCGGGCCGGCGGTGGCCGGGGGATCATCCGATCACTTCCCGATACGGTGAAAACGCGAACGACGTTCTCGTATCAGGGGGAGTAGTGGACTTCGACGTGGTGATCGCCGGCGGCGGTCCGGTCGGCCTGACGCTGGCCGTGGAGCTCGGGCTGGCCGGTGTGCGCGTGCTGGTGCTGGAGCGCTTGACGCCCGAGCGGCGGCGCGAGGTGGACGGCCCGATGGGTGCGCGGGCGATGAACGTGCCGACGGTGGAGCACTTCGACCGGCGTGGCCTGCTGCCGGCGGTGCGCAAGGCCCAGGCGAACGCCCCCGAGCTGTGGGGCGACGGCGAAGGTGCGGACGCGGCCAACATCGGGCACTTCTCGCTGCTGTTCGTGCGGAACTCGTTGCTGGACCGGGACGATCCCGACCTGCGCCGGGTTGTCAGCCGGGCCAACGGCGGCGGCTTCATGTACCGGGCGGACCTGGTGGACCTGCTGGCCGACCGGGCCGTCGAGCTCGGCGTCGAGATTCGGCACGGCATGGCGGTGACCGGCTTCGACGCCGATGCCGACGGTGTGACGGTGCGGGCCGACGGGCAGCGGATCAGGGCCGGCTGGCTGGTCGGCTGCGACGGCGCGCACAGCGCGGTGCGGCGGCTGGCCGACATCGACTTTCCCGGCCTGGAGCCGGAACAGGTGTCCTACCAGGCCGTGGTGGACCTGGACGGTGATCTGCCCGCGGACGGGGCCACCGACAACGGTTTCCACCTGCGCCGTCCGCTGTCCGGCGGCCGGCAGCTGCTCGGCCTCACCGAGTACGTCAGCGGCCCCGTGGCTCGGGACGCGGTCGTGACGGCCGAGCTGGTGCGGGACGTGACACGCCGGGTCAGCGGTGTGCCGGTGAGGATCACGCACCTCTACTACGGCTCCCGGTCGACGGACACGACCCGGCAGGCCGTCGAGTACCGGCGCGGCCGGGTACTGCTGGCCGGCGACGCGGCCCACGTGCACCCGCCCTATGGCGGCCAGGGTATGAACCTCGGCATCGGCGACGCCGTCAACCTCGGCTGGAAGTTGGCCGCCACGATCCGAGGCGCGGCAACGGAAGGGCTGCTCGACACGTATCACCAGGAGCGGCATCCGGTCGGGAAGTGGGTGCAGGACTGGGCGATGGCCCAGGTGGCGCTGCTGCGGCCGGATCCGCGGAGCCGGGCGTTGCGGGCGGTGATGCGAGAGCTGCTCGACACTGCCGACGGTGCGACCCATGTGGTCAAGAACGTCTCCGGCGTCGGTCGGACCGAGGGGTCGGCGCTGACGTTCGAGGACGGCTCACGTCTTGCTGATCACTGTCACGACGGCCGGCCGGTGCTGGTCGGCAATGCGGAACTCGCTGGTGTCGCAACAAAGTTCGGGATCGCCTTCGTCGAGGGCTCCGAGCCGCTGCTGCTCCGGCCCGACGGCGTGGTGGCATGGCGCGGCGACGGCGATGCGGAATCCGCGCTCCGGCAGTGGTTTCTTCACTCGATCGAGTGAAGATCAGCTAGGCACACACGATCCCCGCCCGGCGATGGTCTTGGGAGTGGGGCGGGGATCGCGTGTGTGTCCCGGGTGGCGCGGGGAGGGGGCGTACGGGGGTGATGCACCACCCGGATCGACCGCGGACTCGGGGTCCGCGGCGTCTGGTGTCGTCGGCTGGACCCTCAGCCGGCGCTGCGGAGATGGTTGGGGCGGCGGCTGCTCGACTGCTCTGACCTGGTCGCACGCTCGTCGCGGGTGATCGTCAGGCACAGGTGCGCGGCCAGGTAGGCGCGGCACGGCGAGGGCAGGCGCCGGCTGAAGCGGCGGGTGCGGCAGGTGGGGCAGCGGCCGTTCTCGTCCGGCGAGTGCTCGTCCAGCAACGCCTTGAGCGCGGTCACCATGCGGGGTAGTTCGGCCCGGGCCAGGCTGATGGCGGTACGGTCGTCAGCCTTGGCGGCCAGTCGCATCAGGTCGGACAAATGCTCGTGCAGGGACTTGTCGAGTTGACTGAACACGCTGGTGGGCATGGGGTGGGGTCACCCCACCCGGTTCACGAGCAGGGCGGTTGCCTCTTCGATGGCGCGTTCCAGGCTCTTGCGGAGCTGGGTGGCCTCGGCGATCGACAGGGTGGAGGTCTCGGCAGGCGGTGAGATCATGACGATCCGGCCGGGGCAGGACCACACCTGCACCTGCCGCTTCCGGTCGAGCGCGTCCAGGCAGGCGATGTCCCAACGACGTCCGGTGAACTCGGTCATCCTTGGTCCTTCCACTGTTGGTGGGTGGCATCCGCTTGACATCCCCGGAGCGGCGTGTTGGCTAGCAGCCTGCGACTGGCCGGCGGGTTTCTGCAAGTTGCACTACACGATTGGATGACAGGTCTTTGCGGCCCCTCAAGTCCCGTTCCACACTGAGGTTCGTGCGAAAGGCGGTTGACAGGTGACCATGCAACCGAGCCCCACGGTTCGCAAGCGTCGTCTCGCCAGTGAGCTGCGTCGGCTGCGAGAGGCGGCCGGGCTGACCATCGAGGACGTCGGCGAGAAATTGGAGTGCTCGCCGTCCAAGATCAGTCGCATCGAGACGCTGCGGGTCGGGGTAACACCTCGGGACGTGCGCGACATGCTACTGCTCTACGGGGTGCCGGAGGAACAGCGAGAGTATCTCGTGCAGATCGCCCGCGAGGCCCGGATCAAGGGCTGGTGGGAATCCTTCGGCGACGTCGGCCGCGGAGCCTTCCTCGGCTTCGAGGCCGAGGCGGCCATCCTGCGCACCTACAACGCGATGCTGGTGCCCGGACTCGCGCAGAGCGAGGCCTACATCCGGGCCCTGATCGCCGAGGGCGCGCCGGACATGTCGCCGGACGAGGCGGAACGCCGGATCACGATGCGCCTGACGCGCAAGCGGATCCTGGAGCGCGACGACCCGCCCCGGGTCTCGTTCGTGCTCGACGAGAGCGTGCTGCGACGTCCGGTCGGCGGCCCCGACGTCATGCGGACCCAGCTGGAACACCTGGTGGACCTGTCCACCCGACCGAACGTCACCTTCCAGGTGATCCCCTTCGCACACCGCTCGTACCCCGGTATGGGCGCGTCATTCGTGATCATGGAATTCCCCGATCCCGCCGACCGCGACGTGGTCTACGTCGAAGGCACGGTCGACGGGACGTTCCAGGAGAACGCCGATGAGGTCGACTACTACTCGATGCTGTGGGGGCATCTGGTCGCCGCGGGGCTGAGCCCCAAGGACTCGACGGCCTTCATCGCGGACGCGGCCGGTCAATTCGACTAGGCCCCGGCCGGGCCGTGCGGCAGGCGGCGCGCGAGGGGCTGCAACCAAGGAGTGTGCTGTCGTGATCGAAAACCAGGCCGAGCTGACCTGGCGGAAGAGCAGCTACAGCGGTCCCCGCGACGTGTGCTGCGTGGAGATCGCCTTCGCCGGTGCGGACACCGCGGTCCGCGACTCGAAGAACCCGGCCGGCGGCTCGCTGCTGGTCGGCGAGGCCGGCTGGCGCCGGTTCCTGGCCACCGCGAGCCGGGACGGTTTCGCCCGGGACTGACCCGTCGACATTAGCGCCGTGGGGACACCGCCCCACGGCGCGCCGACGGCCTCGGACGAAGGCGCGCGTCCGAGGCCGGTGATGGGGGACGCGAACCGATCGATGTTCCGCCGCCGCGGGCTGTTGCCCTCTGCACATCGATCGGCCCGCGTCGTCTGTGGGGAGCTTGCGGGCTCCTTGCTGGTTCCATCGGGTGGAACTGGTAACAATGATTACTGAACCGTCCACACAACCTCTGGAGTACGTCTGGAGGCCCGATTAGGCTCTGATCGCCGCACGTGGCGGCCTGGAGGACTGATCGCTTGTCGGACGGTGGATCAACCTGGTGGTTCGAGGTGCTGGGCGCGCTGCGCGCCAGCCGGGACGGCCAGGACGTGGCGCTGGGGGCGCCCAAGCAGCGGGTCGTGTTCGCGGTCCTGGTGCTGGGGCGCAACACAGTCGTGGGCCGCGACCAGATCATCGACGCGCTGTGGGGCGAGGCCGCCCCGAGCAGCGCGGTCAACGTCGTGCACACCTATGTGGCCGGCCTGCGTAGAGCGCTGGAGCCGGCTCGGGCCAGCCGCGAGCAGGGCGACCTGCTGCGGTCGGCCGGCGACGGCTACCGGCTGAAGCTGGACCCGTCCTGGGTGGACCTGGACGTCTTCGACAGCCGCACCGCCGCGGCCGCGCGGCTGCGGGCCGCCGGCGACCTGGTCGCCGCCGGTGAGGAGCTGGACGCCGCCCTCGCGCTGTGGCGGGGCGACCCGCTCGGCGGGCTGCCCGGCCTGTTCGCCGAGGTGGAGCGCAGCCGGCTGGTCGAGCGGCGCCTGACCGTGCTGGAAGAGCGCGCCGACCTGCGGCTGGCGCTGGGGCGCGGGGCCGACGTGGTGGGCGAGCTGTCCCGGCTCGTGGACGAGTACCCGCTGCGGGAGCGCCTGTACGGCATGACGATGCGGGCCCTGTGCCAGACCGGCCGGCAGGCCGAGGCGCTGGCGACGTACCGGCTGGCCCGCGAGGTGCTGATCGACGAGCTGGGCGTGGAGCCGGGGCCCGAGCTCCAGAAGCTGCACCAGGCCGTGCTGGCCGGCGAGGACCTCACCGGCAGCGCCGAGCAGCGGCCGCAGGTCGTCGTGCAGGCGGCCGTGCCCGGGCAGCTGCCGCCCGATCCGGCCAGCTTCGTCGGCCGGGAGGACCTGCTCGACCGGCTCGACGAGCTGCGCGCCGAGACCCCGTCCGGCCTGGTCGTGGCCATCACCGGGCCGGCCGGCGTCGGCAAGACGGCGCTGGCCGTGCACTGGGCGCACCGCGTGCGGGCCGACTTCCCCGACGGCCAGCTGCACGTCGACCTGCACGGCTACGACCCGCAGCGTGACCCGCTGGACGCAAACGAGGTGCTGCGGCGCTTCCTGCGCGCGTTGGGCGTGGCCGCGGGCGAGGTGCCGTCGACCGTGGACGAGCGGTCGGCGCTGTTCCGGACGCTGGTCTCGGACCGCCGGATGATCATCGTGCTGGACAACGCGCGCGGCTCCGACGAGCTGATGCCGCTGCTGGCCGGCTCCGGCTGCTGCGTGCTGGTGACCAGCCGGCGGCGGCTGGACGGGCTGGTCGCGCACGCCGACGCCAAGCTGCTGGACGTCGACCTGCTCAGCGACGACGAGGCCGTCAACCTGCTCGGGCGCATCGCCGGCAGCGCACGGCTGCGTGAGGAGCCGGCGCAGATCGCGCGGCTGGCGTCGCTGTGCGACCGGCTGCCGCTGGCGCTGCGCATCGCCGCCGCGCGGCTGGCCGTCGCGCCACGGCAGCCCGTGGCGGCGCTGGTGTCTGAGCTGGACGACGAGCAGGGGCGGCTGGCCGCGCTCGGGTTGGAGGAGGGCGCCAGCGCCGTGCGGTCGGCGTTCGACGCCTCGCGCCGTGCGCTACCGCCGCTACCAGCGCGGCTGCTGGCGCTGCTGGGCCTGCACCCGGGGCACGACATCACGCCGCACATGGTCGCCGCGCTGGCCGAGGTACGGCTGTGCGACGCCAGCCGCGCGCTGGACTCCCTGGAGGCCGCGCACCTGCTGACCGTCAGCGAACCCGGGCGGTACATGCCGCACGACCTCATGCGCGCCTACTGCGTCACCCTCGCCGGTGAGGAGCTGAGCGAGGACGAGCAGCGGGTCGTGGCCGGACGGATGCTCGACTACTACCTGTACTGCGCCGACCTGGCCGACGGGCTGCTGCCGATCACGCGAGGAACCGTCGAGATCGCGCCGTCCTTCGTGCCGGCCGAGATCCCGGTCATCGACTCCGCGGCCACCGCCATGGCGTGGCTGGAGGCCGAGCGGGTCAACCTGCTGGCCGCCGCCGGGTACGCCGTCACGCACGACTGGCCCGTGCACGCGTGGCAGCTGCCGTACACGCTGAGCCGGCTGTTCTGGCTGCTGGCCGACCGTGACTCGTGGCTGGCCACGCACGAGGCCGCCACGCCCGTGGTGCGTAGGTTGAAGGATCCGCTGGCGCAGTTCGTCACCTTGCACAACCTGGGCGTCGTGCTGACGCTGCACGAGCGTTACGACGAGGCACTGGAGGCGGAACGGGAAGCGCTTTCCGTGAGCCGGCGGCAGGGCCACGGCGAATGGCAGGCCCGGGCGTACACCTCGATCGCCAACATCCTCACGTCCACCGGCCGCGCCGGCGAGGCCGAGGTGCAGTACCTGCGCGCCGCCGAGATCAGCAAGCGCACCGGGTCGCTGTTCGCCGAGGCCAACAACCTGCACAACCTGGCCTGTCTGTACGCCGGGGAGCAGCGGCACACCGAGGCCGTGCAGCAGTTGCGGGCGGCCATGGACATCTACCGGGAGCTCGGCGACGCCGTCGGACAGACCGCCGGTCTGAGCACCCTGGCCGAGTCACTGATCGCCCTCGGCCAGGGGCCCGACGCGCTGACCGCGGCCAAGGAGGCGCTGGAGGTCGCCGTCGAGGCCAGCAGCGTCTACCACCAGGGCATCGCCCACGACCGCATCGCCCAGGCCCTCGACTTCCTCGGCGACCAGTCGGCCGTGCCGCACTGGCAGCGTTCGCTGTCCGTGTTGAGCGACCTCGGCGCCCCCGAGGCCGACGGCGTCCGGGCCCGCCTGGCTCAGGCCCGGGTCTCAGTCCGCACCCCCGCCTGAGGGCCTTACCCGGCCCTCAGGCCTGGTCACGGTCCGCGGGTAAGGGATCGGGTAGGTGATCGTCGGATGCCGGCGGGCCGGCCTCAGGACCACTGTCCACCTTGTCGGAAACCGATGAGGAGGAAGAAATGTTGGAGTACAGCGCGCCGGAGTCGATCAAGGCTGAGGTCGAGTACCGGCAGGTGCGGGCCCGTGAGCTGGCGCGGCCGATGGGCCGCGTGGTCCGGCTGCCACGGCTGTTCCGCTGGCACCGGTCCAGTGACGGGCATGACGTGAAAGTAGCCCGCCACGCGGCCTGAGGTGTGCGACCATGCCCACCGTGCCGCGCCTGGGATCGGGAATTCCGCTGGTGGCACGCAGCGCGGAGATCGGCCGCCTGCGTGCCGCCCTCGCGCGGGCGGCCGCCGGTGAAGCCGGGGCCGTGCTGGTGTCGGGGGACGCCGGCGTCGGCAAGACCCGGCTGCTGACCGACCTCGCCGCCACCGCCGAGCAGGCCGGGGCGCTCGTCCTGACCGGGCGGTGCGTCGGCTCCGGGGCCGGCCTGCCGTACCTGCCGTTCGCCGACGTGCTTGGGCAGCTGCGCGGCGACCATCCCGAGGCCCTGCGCAGCCGGCCCGCGCTGGCCCGGCTGCTGCCGGACCTGGCGGTCCAGCCGTTGAGCCGTGAGGACGACGCCGAGCTGGGGCAGCTCCAGCTGTTCGACGCCGTGCACAGCCTGCTGGTGGAGCTGTCGTCCGAGCGCACGGTCGTGCTGACCGTCGAGGACGTGCACTGGGCCGACTCCTCGTCCCGGAACCTGTTGACCTTCCTGCTGTCCCGGCTGAGCACGCAACGTCTGCTCGTCGCCGTCACCTATCGGGCCGACGAGTTGCACCGACGGCACCCGTTGCGTCCCGTGCTGGCCGAGTTGGTTCGGCTGACCGCCGTGGAACGCCTTGATCTGACGCCGTTCAACAGCGCCGACGCGGCGTTGTTCGTTCGCGCGCTGGCCGACGACGATCTCACCGACGTGCAGGTGCAACGGATCGCGGAACGGTCTGAGGGCAATGCTTTCTTCGCCGAGGAGCTGTTGGCCAGCACCGCCGACTGCGGCTGCGACGACCCGGGCATGCCGACCGCGCTGGCCGATGTGCTGCTGGCCCGGATCGAACGCCTCAGCCCGCAGGCCCAGCAGGTGCTCCGCGCCGCGTCCGCCGGTGGGCGTCGAGTTCGCTACGAGCGGCTGCACGAGGTCGCCGGCATGGCCCCGCCCGAGCTGGAAGAGGCGATGCGGGAAGCCGTGCAGCACAACGTGTTGGTCGACGTGAACGAGCACTATGCGTTCCGGCACGCCCTGTTGCGCGAGGCCATCTACACCGACCTGCTGCCGGGTGAGCGGGTCCGGTTGCACGCCGCCTACGCCCGTCTCCTCAAGGAGGAGCCGGGAATCCGTGGCACTGCGGCGAAGTTGGCGTACCACAGCATGGAGAGCCACGATCTGCCGCAGGCGCTGGCCGCTTCCGTGCAGGCCGCCAGCGAGGCCGATGACGCCGGCGCTCCTTCCGAAGCGTTGCACTACACCGAGCAGGCCCTGAAGATCTGGGCCGCCGTCGCCGATCCCGAGGTTCATGCCGGCGTCACCGAGCTGGCGCTGATCAGGAAGGCCAGCTGGTACGCCATCAGCGCCGGCGAGTTGGAGCGGGGCATCGCCTTCGCCCGCCAGGCCGTTCGGGTCGCCACCGGCGACGCGAAGATCGAAGCCTTGCGGCGCCTGGCCATGGCTGTGGCCAATTTGGACGGTCGCGAGCACGAGGCCACCGCCGTGATCGACGAGGCGTGGGAGCTCGTGCACGATCAGCCCTCCTCGGTGCACAAGGCCTGGGTGATGGCCGTTCGGTCCCGGCTGATGCGCGCCGTCTGCCGGCCCGGTGCCCGGGAGGCCGCCGAGGAGGCCGTGCGTTCGGCCGTGCAGATCGGTTCCCGTAGCGCCGAGGCCGACGCGCTGATCACCATCGCCGTGATCGACGAGAAGGCCGGGCTGGTCGAGGACGCCTGCTCCCGGCTGATCGTCGCCCGGGACCGGGCCATCGAGGCCGGGGCGTTGAACGTCGAGCTGCGGGCGTGGTTCAACCTCGGCGTCAACCGCTACGAGCAGGGGCTCATCGGCGAGGCCGTCAAGGTCTTCTCCGAGGGGCTTCGGCGTTCCGAGCAGAACGGATTGTCTTGGAGCCCTTCGGGTTTCCAGCTCCGGGCGCTGCTCGCCATCGCCCGTTACGTCGACGGCGACTGGGCCGGCAGCGCTGCCGCCGCGCAGCTGCCCGGTGATCCCGTCGCCAACCTCGGCACCGCCATCGTCGCTGCCTCCGGGCTGCCCACCGAGGTCGGCGCCGGCCGTCTCGACCGGGCCGAGTTCTTGCTCCAGCGTCTGCGCCCCGAGTGGCGACGCGACTTCCAGCTGCCGCTTTTCTGCACCGCCGCCGCCGTCGAGCTGCACCTGTGGCGTGGCCGTCCCGAGCTCGGGATCGCCGCCGCGCAGGACGGTCTGGACACCCTGGAGGCCCTCGAAACCGGGCTCACCGCCGGCATTCGCCTTGCCGCTCTTGGCGTTTCCGCCGCCGCCGACTTCGCCCGCCTCGCCCGTCGCCGTCGTGACACCGACTCCTCGGCTCTCGATTCCGCCGCCCGGTTCCTCTCCCTCGGCCAGGCTGCCGCCACCGCTCGTCCCCGCAGCGGCAAGCTCGGTCCCGAGGGCGTCGCTTGGCGCCTTCGCCTCGCCGCCGAGGCCACCCGCCTCGACGACGGCACCGGCGACCCCGCCGCTTGGCGCCGCGTCGTCGACGCCTTCGGCTACGGCCACGCCTACGAACGCGCCCTCTCCCGCTGGCGCCTGGCCGCTGCCCTGCTCGCCGACGACGCCCGTGACGAGGCCGCCCAGCAACTCCGCCTCGCCGCCGACTCCGCCTCCCGCCTCGGCGCCGTTCCCCTATCCTCCGCCGTCGCCGAGCTGGCCAAGCGCTCCCGTATTCAGCTGGGCGACGCCGTCCCCCGCGACACCGTCGACCTCCTCACCCCTCGGGAGCGCTCCGTCCTCTCCCTCGTCGCCCTCGGCCGCACCAACCGCGAGGTCGGCGAGGAGCTCTTCATCAGCGAGAAGACCGTCAGCGTCCACCTCTCCCGCATCATGGCCAAACTCGGCGCCAGCCGCCGCGCCGAAGCCGTGGCCACCGCTTACGACCGCGGCCTGCTGGAGTCCTGAGCCGCCAAGAAAATGGCCGTCGACCTGGCCGAAGCGGCATGTCCGCCGCAGGTTGTACGCCTGAGGGATGACGTGCGTCAGCCCTGGGGACGACGGGGGTTCCCGCCCGCGAGTGGATGTTGACGGACGGGGGCCGGCCATAGGTTCTGCCTCATCGACTTCCAGGTGAGGAGCAAGGCATGTCTGCTGTGGCGTCCGACGTCGGACTCCGGACCGCTGTTCAGGCGCGGGAGCTGGTGAAGGTGTACGGCCGGGGGGACACGGCGGTGCGGGCCCTGGACGGGGTGAACGTGTCGTTCCAGGCGGGGCGGTTCACGGCGATCATGGGGCCGTCGGGCTCGGGCAAGTCGACGCTGATGCATTGTCTGGCCGGCCTGGACTCGGTGGACCACGGGCAGGTCTACATCGGACAGACGGACATCACGAAGCTGTCGGACCGGGACCTGACGCGGCTGCGGCGGGATCGGGTGGGCTTCGTGTTCCAGTCGTTCAACCTGCTGCCCACGCTGACGGCGGAGCAGAACATCCTGCTGGGCCTGGAACTGGCCGGCAAGAAGCCGGACAAGGCTTGGTACGACACGATTGTGGACACGATCGGGCTGCGCCAGCGGCTGACGCACAAGCCGAGTGAGCTGTCGGGCGGCCAGCAGCAGCGGGTGGCGTGTGCCAGGGCGCTGGTGGCCAGGCCGGAGGTGGTGTTCGCGGACGAGCCGACGGGCAACCTGGACTCCAGGTCGGGCGCGGAGGTGCTGGACTTCCTGCGGATGTCGGTGCGCAAGCTGGGGCAGACGGTGATCATGGTGACGCACGACCCGGTGGCCGCCTCCTACGCGGACCGGGTGGTGCTGCTGGCGGACGGCCGGCTGGCGGGCGAGATCAACCAGCCCACCGCCGACTCGGTGCTGTCGGCCCTCAAGCACCTGGGAGCGTGATGTTCCGGGCCACGCTCGCGGGTCTGCGCGCCCGCACGGCGCGGATGGTGCTGTCCTCGATAGCGATCATCCTCGGCGTCGCCTTCGTCAGCGGCACGCTGATCCTGGGCAACGCCCTCAACGCACAGGTGCACGACAGCCTGGCCCGCCAGACCCGCGGCGTCGACGCGTCGGTCTCGGTCAACCAGGACAGCCCGGCGATCCGCTCGGCCAACCCGCCGAAACTGGGCCAGGACACGGTGGACGCGGTCCGCAAGATCCCTGGCGTCGCCGGGGCGGACGGCCGGGGCGGCGGCACGGTGCCGCTGATCAAGGCGAACGGCAAGGCGGTGCAGGCCTTCGTCTCCACCGCGGAGACCACGCCGCAGCTGCGCGAGTACGACCTGGTCGACGGGGCCTTCCCCAAGGCGGACAACGAGGTCGCACTCGACGCCCGCACGGCCAAGTCGACCGGCATCGGCGTCGGTCAGAAGGTGTCGGTGCTGGGCAAGAACGACACCCCGGTGCCGCTGACCGTGGTCGGCACCTACAGCCAGGGCACCAACGCGATCTCGATCATGTCGGACAACCAGGTCCTGCTGACGCCCAGCGGCGTCGCGGCCCTGGACAAGCAGGCGAGCGTCTACCAGGTCGTGGTGGCGGCGGCCCCGGGCGTGAGCCAACAGCAGCTGGTCGACCGGATCTCGGCCCAGCTGGGCGCCAACTTCAAGGTGGAGACCGGTGACGCGATCACCGAGGACGCGTTGCAGCACGCCGGCCGGGGCTCGAGCGGCCTGACCAACTTCATGCTGATCTTCGCGCTGATCTCGCTGGTGGTCGCGGCGATGGTCATCTACAACACGTTCACCATCCTGATCGCCCAGCGCACCCGTGAGCTGGCCCTGATGCGCTGCATCGGCGCGGGCCGCGGCCAGGTGTTCGGCAGCGTGCTGCTGGAGGCCTTCGTGATGGGCCTGATCGCCTCGGTGCTCGGCCTCGGCGCGGGCCTCGGCCTGGCGGCGCTGCTGCAGAAGGCGGTCGGCTGGTTCAGCGGCGCGGCGACGCAGGTGAGCGTCCCGCTGTCGAGCACGGTGGTGATCGCGGCCTTCGCGATCGGCGTCCTGGTCACGGTGGCCTCGGCGGCCCTGCCGGCGCTGCGGGCGACGAAGGTGGCCCCGCTGGCCGCCCTGCGCGCCCAACCGGACAGCCACGACGAGGTCCGCCGCACGAGCGTGCTGCGGGTGGTCAGCGCGGCGGTGCTGCTGCTCGGCGGCGGCGGCCTGATCGGACTGGGCATGGGCACGAAGAACCCCGACTCGGCGCTGTTCGTGGTCGGCGGCGGCACGATGGTGATGATGCTGGGCGTGATCGTGCTGGGCCCGCTCATCGTGGGGCCGATCAACAAGCTGCTCGGCGCGATCCCGTCGATGCTGTTCGGCGTGCCGGCCAAGCTGGCCACGGCCAACGCCGGCCGCAACCCGCGGCGCACCGCGGCCACCACGGCGGCGCTGGTCATCGGCGTCACCATCGTCACGATGGTGACGGTGGTGGCCACCAGCGGCAAGCAGGCCGCCGGCGCCGAGGTGGACAAGCGCTTCCCGGCCGACTTCACCGTCACCTCCTCGGTCTACGACCACCCGCTGCCGGCCACGCTGCCCGGCCAGCTCAAGTCGGTGCCGCAGATCGCCCAGGCCGCCGCCACCACGGAGACGGTCATGACGGTCGCCCAGTCCGGCGACCAGGGCGTTGAGGGTGTGGACAAGTCGGCGATCGGCACCATGGTCAACCCGAAGCTGGTCAGCGGCGACCTGAGCCAGCTCGGCCCGGGCACCATCGCGCTGGGCAAGTCGGCGGTCGGCACGGCCAAGCTGGGCGACCAGCTGCTGGTCAGCACGGCCGACGCCAACAAGATGCTCAAGCTGGTGGCCGTCTACGACGCCAAGGAGCTGCCGGACGGCCTGGTCACGCTGGACACCTTCGCGTCGGTCGCGCCCAAGCTCGTCGGCTACGACCGGATCCTGATCAAGATGAAGCCGGGCGTCTCGGTGACCGACGGCCAGAACGCCATGGACAAGGCGACCGCCGACGTGCCGGTGGCCAAGGTGGACAGCGCGGCGGCGACCAAGGAGCAGCTCAACGGCGAGATCGACAGCCTGCTGGCGCTGATGTGGGCGCTGATCGGACTGGCGGTGGTGATCGCCCTGTTCGGCATCGCCAACACACTGGGCCTGTCGGTGCTGGAGCGCACGAGGGAGTCGGCGCTGCTGCGGGCGCTCGGCCTGACCAAGGGCCAGCTGCGGTTCATGCTGGTGGTCGAGTCGGTGCTGATGGGCGTGATGGGCGCGCTGATCGGCGTGGTCATGGGCGGCGCGTTCGCCTGGGTGCTGATCGAGGCCCTGTCCAGCCCCGACCTGCAGCTGAGCCTGGCGATCCCGGGCGGCCAGCTGGGCGTGCTGCTGCTGGCGGCGGTGCTGGCCGCGGTGGTCGCGGCCCTGATGCCGGCCCGCCGCGCGGCCCGCACGTCGATCGTCGCGGGCATGGCCGAAGCGTAAATCTGAGGACCGGGTGGGGCTCGTCCGTCGGGGGCGAGCCCCATTCGTGTATCCAGGGCCGGTCACCGTGCTCCTGAACTCCCAGGTGGCGAATGTCCTGGGGGACACATGGAGCTTCGGCTGCTCGGGCCGGTGCAGGCGCGGATCGGGGAGACGGTGGTCGACCTCGGCCCCCGTCAGCGCCGCCTCGTGCTCGCGGTGCTGGCGCTGGAGGTGAACCGGCTGGTCCCGGTGGATCGGCTGGTCGAGCTGGTGTGGCCGGTACGGGCGCCGCGCACGGCCGCGCACGCGGTGCGGGTCTCGGTGTCGAGCATCCGAGCCCTGCTCGCGGAAGCCGGCGCCGACCTGGCCGTGATCACGCGCGGCTCGGGCTACCAGTTGAAGGCCGACCCGATGCTGATCGACGTGCACCGGTTCCAGGCGTTGGTCGCGCAGGCCCGTGAGACCGTGGACGACTCGTCCCGGCTGGGGCTGCTGGACGAGGCGTTGGCGCTGTGGCGGGGGCCGGCGCTGGTCGACACGGCCGACTCCGAGGTGATCGACCAGCTGGTCGGCGGCGTCACCGAGGCCCGGCTGGTGGCGCAGGAAAACCGCTTCGACACGCTGCTGCGGCTGGGCCGGCACCAGGAGGTGCTGGGCGAGCTGACCACGCTAACCGACCAGTATCCGACCCGGGAACGCCTGGTCGGGCAGCTGATGCTGGCGCTGCATCGCGGCGGCCAGAGCAGCCGGGCGCTGGCGGTGGCGCGGCGGACCCGGGCGCTGCTGGCCGAGGAGCTGGGCATCGACCCGGGCGACGAGCTGGCCCGGCTTGAGCTGTCCATCCTGCGCAACGACCAGGCGCTGACCATCACCTCGCCGCAGCGGTCGGTGGTGATGACGGCGCCGGCGTTGCTGCCGCCGGCCATCGGCGACTTCACCGGCCGCGAGGCGCAGTTCGCCGCCCTGGACGCGGCCGGCGCGGTCAAGCTGGTCGTCGGTACGGCCGGCGTCGGCAAGACGGCCCTGGCGGTGCAGTGGGGACACCGGGTGCGGGCGCAGTTCCCGGACGGGCAGCTCTACGTCAACCTCAACGGCTACTCCGTCGGCGCGCCGGTGCAGCCGCTGCACGCGCTGTCCCAGTTCTTGCGGGCCGTAGGCGTGGAGCCGGACCAGGTGCCGGTTGATCCGGCCGAGGCCACGGGCCTGTACCGGACGCTGCTGGCCGACCGGAAAGTGTTGGTGTTACTGGACAATGCCGTCAGCGCCGAGCAGGTGCGGCCGTTGCTGCCGGCCGGCGCCGGCTGCCAGGTGCTGATCACCAGCCGCGACCGCCTCGACGGGCTGGTCGTGATGGAGGGCGCGCACCGACTGGCGCTGGACGTGATGACCCCGGACGAGGCGCTTTCCTTGCTGCGCCGCATGATCGGCGCGGAGCGGATCGACGCCGACCGCGTTGCGGCGGCCACGCTGGCCAGCACGTGCGCGCATCTGCCGCTGGCGCTACGGATCACCGCGGCGCAGCTGGCCAACCATCAGTGGCGGTCGCTGGCCGATCACGTCGACGCGTTGACCCAGGGCGATCTGTTGGCGTCACTGCGAATCGACGGTGACGAGCAGAGCGCCGTCCGGGCCGCGTTCGACCTGTCGTACTCGGGGCTGAAGCCGGAAGCGCAGGAACTGTTCCGCCGCTTGGGTTTGGTGCCGGGGACGGACGTCAGCGCCGAGTCGGCAGCCGTGCTGATCGAGGCAACTCCTTGTGAGACAGCGAGATTGCTGGACCAGCTGGCCGCGGTGCACCTGGTCGACCAACCGATGCCCGGCCGCTACACCTGCCACGACCTGTTGCGGCAGTATGCCCGTGAGCGCTCGCACGAGCAGGATAGCGCCGAGGAACGGGAAAACGTGTTGTGCCGGCTGCTCGACCTCTACCTGCGACATACCCGCGCGGCGGTCGGCGTGCTGTACCCGCACATGCTGCAACTGGTGGCGCCGAACGAGAAAGTGTTCGGCGACTCGGCGTCGGCGCGGCGCTGGCTGGACGCGGAGCGGCCCGGCGTGGTCGCCGCCGTCCATGGCGCCGCGCGGGCCGGGCAACGTGAACGGGCCTGGCTGCTGGCCGACGCGATCCGCGGTTTCCTCTACCACAGCGGGGATATCGCCGACTGGTTCGCGGTGGCCCGCCTGGCGGTGGCGGTGTCCGCGGACGACCCGAAGGCGAAGGCCGCCGCGCTGTTCAGCCTCGCCACCGCGCACTACGCCGTGAACCAGTACACCGAGGCGGTGGAGCTGTGGACCGCATCGCTGGAGCTGTGCCGGCAGACGGAATGGTTGCCGGGCCAGGCTTCCGTGCTCAACAACCTCGGGCTGATCGCGGTGTCCACCGGCGAGCTGGACAAGGCGTCCACCTACTACGAGCAGGCCCTGCGGATCGGCCTCATGCTGGGCAACCGGTTCACCGAGAAGATGACGCTGGCCAATCTCGGCATCGCCTGTCAGCAACGGGGCGAGCTGGACCGGGCGGTGGACTTCTACCGGCGGGCGCTGGTCGTCACCCGGGAGATCGACGAGCGCGGCGAGGGCGCGGTGTTGATCTACCTAGGCGGCTCGCTCGAGCTGCGCGGCGACCTGGACGAGGCGCTGGACAGCTGCCTGGCCGGGCTGGCGCTGAGCCGGGAGATCGGCGCCCGCAACAACGAAGCCCAGTCACAGCTCTACATCTCGGACATCCAGCACGCCGCTGGCCGCCGCGAGGAGGCGCTGGCCGCCGCGCGGGCGGCCGTCGAGATCGCCGCCGATCTGGGCGACCTGCGGACCGAGGCCGGCGGCTGGATCATGCTCGGCACGATCCTCGGCGGCACCAGGGAATGCGAGCGGGCGGTCGCGCTGGCCCGGGCCATCGGGGCCCGTTACGACGAGTGCAACGCGCTGATCACCTTGGCCGCCAACGTGTTGCCGACCGGCGCGGTGGGGCAGGCCAACGACTACGCGCAGCACGCGCTCGGCATCGCGCGCGACGTCGGCTACCGGGCGCTGGAAGGGCGGGCGCTATCAGTGCTGGCCGACATCGCACTGGCCGGCACACAGACGTCGAGGGCGGTCGTGCTGGCCACCGAGGCCCTGACCGTGCAGCGGCAGTGCGGCGACCGGCTCAGCATCGCCGCGACGCTGTGCGTGCTCGGCATCGCGCTGCGAGAGACGGTCGGCCTGGCGGCGGCCCTGCCGCACTGGCGCGAGGCCAGCGACCTCTACCGCCGCTGCGCCGCCCCCCAACCCCGCCGCCTCAGCGCCCTGCTCGCCGCCTGATCAAGTGTTCGGAAGGGACCATTCCTCCACTCCGAGTGGAGGAATGGTCCCTTCCGAACATGAATAGGCTTCGCGACGGGTGGTTTGCGTCAGGAAGGGGCCCTTACTGACGTTCAACGCGAGGATGAGGCCCTTGATCTTCGTTATCGATGGCGGGTTGTCGTTGTCGCGGTGTGGTGGCCGCTGAGGACGAAGTAGAGGATCACGCCGACCACGAGGATGCCGATCAGCACCGCCAGGAAGATCTTCATCTTGCTGTACGGGCGTTCCCCGTGCACCTCGCCGGTGCGGCCGTTGACCAGGATCTGCCAGGTCTTGCCGCCGTAGAGGTAGCAGGCGATCCAGATCGGCAGCAGCATCAGCTTGAAGGTCAGCGCGGTGTAGTTGGTGTTGACGCCGTCGACCCGCTGCTCGTCACCGCCGATGTCGCGGCGGCAGTCCTCGTGGATGACCGACGACATCCGCCGCTTGGCCTCGTCCAGGCCGGCCTCGGGCTCCACGTCGTACCGCAGCGAGGTGAAGCCGGCCAGGTACTGCGGCGCGAACGGCGCGGCGTCGGGCAGCGGCCACGGCGCCAGCGCGTCCACCTTGGCCGGCGGCACGTTGCCGGTGTTGCCCGGCACCAGCACATCGTCGAAGAACCGCTCGACCTGCCCGGAAACCGGGTACCAGCGGGTCTTCTGCACCTGCCGGGTCTGGGTCCGGCCGTCCGAGTCGGTGTACGTCTCGGTCACGTAGTAGTGCTCGCCGCGGGCCCCGGAGTAGCTGGAGTAGGTCTGCGAGTCGTAGGTCCAGTGCGGCACATAGGTGCCACGGGTCGACTCAGCCTCGCTGACCTTCTTCAGCGCGTTCGGCGCGAACCAGCGGGAGCTGATCCACTTGCGCAGCGCCTCCCGCATTCCGTTGCGGTCCAAGGCGAACGGCAGCACGGCCTCGGGCATGATCTGCCCGCTGGCCTGCGGGTCCAACACCAGCGGACTGCCGCAGAACTGGCACTGCGTCGCGGTGTCGTTGCTCTGGGTCTGCGCGGCGCAGCGCTGGCACACGTAGACGTAGGCGGCCAGCTGCGCGACCGGCTTGCGCGGCAGCGTCGCCAGCTCGGCTAACGCGTGCTCCTGCACCTGCTGGTCGCCGTGGCTGATCTGCTGCTCGTACCCGCAGTACGGGCAGCGCATGGCGGTCGTGCCGGGCGCGAACTCGACGCGCGCGCCACAGCCGCCACACGGGAAGGCGTTGGGGGACACGGTCCCGCCCGG
>DATJJB010000304.1:0-21540 GCA_035492655.1 Kutzneria sp.
CGGAGGATCGCGCGTCGTGAGCGTCACCGTCGTCATCTGCGCCTATACCGAGCGACGCTGGCCCGATCTTGTCGCGGCTGTCGAATCCGTTGCCGCGCAGACCGTTCCGGTCGACCAGGTGCTCCTGGTGATCGACCACAACCCTGCCCTTGCCGCCCAAGCGGCGGCCGAGATCGCCGGCGTTGCCGTGCTGGCCAACGAGAATCGCCGCGGGCTGTCCGGGGCGCGCAACACCGCGTTGGCGCACGCCACCGGCGACATCGTGGTTTTCCTGGACGACGACGCGTCGGCCGCCTCGCCCGACTGGCTCGAGCTGCTGCTGGCGCCGTACTCGGATCCTCAGGTCGCGGCTGTCGGCGGTGCGGCGACACCGCTGTGGCCCGGTGAGCGGCCGGTGACCCTGCCGGCCGGCTCAGAGCGCGGCGAGCTGGACTGGGTCGTGGGTTGCACCTACACGGGGCAGCCGGTCCAGCTCGCCGAGGTCCGCAACCTGATGGGCTGCAACATGTCCTTCCGTCGCAAGGTGTTCGCCGCCATCGGCGGGTTCACCGAGGACATGGGCCGGGTCGGCACGGTGCCGGTCGGGTGCGAGGAGACCGAGCTGTGCATTCGGCTGCGGCAGCACGACCCGTCGGCGCGGATCGTGTTCGAGCCGCGGGCGCTGGTGCGGCACCGGGTCAGCCCGGACCGGCTGAGCTGGTCATATCTGCGTCGAAGGTCCTGGGGCGAAGGCATTTCCAAGGCCGCGGTGTCGCGGCTGGTCGGTGCCGGGGACGCGTTGTCGACCGAGCGCGCCTACACCACCCGGATCATCCCGGCGGCGTTCTTCCGCGAGCTGCTGCGCCTGCACGTTGGCGGCGCGTTGGCCTTGGTCGTGTCGGTGTTGTTCGCCGCGGCCGGGTACGCGCGGGGCAAGTTGACCCGGGCCAACCGTGAGCTGGGGCCGGTGTCGGTGGGGGAGTGGGATCGGTCCACTGAGGAACCGCCACGGTTTCCTTATCCGGCAAGGGTTCTGGTGCGTGACGGGCGGACCGTGCTGGGCGAGGTGTCGGTGGCCGCCGGCACGGAACCCGACGGGCTGTGGGACCTGCCGGCCACCGAGGACGAGCGTTGCGCGACGCCGTCCGTGACCGTGGTCGTGCCCAGCGCCGGACGGCCCGAGCTGGCGGCGCGGTGCGTGCGATCGGTGCAGGCCACCGGGTATCCGCGGCTGGAGATCATCGTCGTCGACAACCGGCCGGAAGTGCCGGCGCTGCGCCGGCTCGCCGCTTCGGACGATCGGATCCGCTATGTGCCGGAGCCGGTGCGGGGGCTGAGCAACGCCCGTAACCGCGGCGCGGCCGAGGCGTCCGGCGAGATCATCGCCTTCACCGATGACGATGCCGTCGTCGACCGGCTGTGGCTGGACCGGTTGGTGGCCGAGTTCGCGGATCCCGCCGTCGACTGCGTCACCGGGCTGGTGTTGCCGTACGCGCTGGAGACGCCGGCGCAGCAGTGGTTCGAGCAGTGGGGCGGCTTCGGCAAGGGCTTTCGCCGCACCAGGTTCGACGCCAAGGGCGCGACGGGTTCGGACGATGTGCGTACCGGGCCGCTCTATCCCTTCGCTGCTGGACTTTTCGGCTCCGGCAACAGCATGGCCTGGCGGGCCATGTCGTACCGCGAGCTCGGCGGCTGTGATCCGCTGCTCGGGGCCGGCAGCGCCACCAAGGCCGGCGAGGACCTCGAGCTGTTCATCCGCTTGCTGCGCAGCGGCGGCGTGCTGGTGTACACCCCGCATGCCGTTGTGCGGCACGAACATCGTCGCGGGCTGGACGACCTCATCGGCCAGATGCGGGGCTACGGCACCGGGTTGCTGCCCCTGTTCGCCGTCTACGTCGGCCGTCGCCCAGCCGAGCTGCTGGCCGTCGCTCGACGCATGCCGGGCGGCATCCGGCACTTCCTGGCGGATGACTCCACGCGAAACCGTAACCGTGGCGAGGACTTCCCGTCCGAACTGTCCAAAGCGGAGCTTCGCGGCGTGATCGCCGGACCCTTCGCCTTGCTCCGGGCTCTCCTCACCGCCCCTCGCCGCCGGCTCGGACTGCCCGAGCCGTTGGCCACCGCCGCGGTGCGGGCCGCGGAGGAACGAGTGCCGCTGAAGTTGTTGCGAGGCAGCCGATGACGCGTCGGCGAACGGCATTGATTCTGTTGGCGGTGGCCGTGGCCAATGTCCTGTCGGTGTTGATCGGCGTGGGCGGTCCGTGGCGGCTGGTGTTGACCGTCCTGTTCGCCCTGACCGTGCCGGGGTGGGCGATCGTGGCGTATCTGCGGCCGGAGCGGCAGTCCTATCTGTGGACCGTGGCGGTGGCGGTGAGCCTGGCGTTGTCGATTCTGCTGAGCCAGGCGATGTTGTCGCTCCACTACTGGCATCCAGAAGCAGCGCTGCTGGTGTTCGCGCTGGTGTGCACGGTGCCGTTGGCGCATCACGTGGTGCGGGCGGCGCGGTGACGGCGACGGTATCCGATGGCCGGATGGTCCGTGACGGCATCGCGCTGTCGGTCGGCGCGGCCTTCACCTCGGTGGCTGGACTGGTCGGCTGGGTGATCTCCGCGCGCCTGGTGCCGACGGCGGAAGTCGGCCTGACTGCGGCCTTCACATCAGGGTTTCTGCTGGTGTCGGGTGTGACGCAGGTGAGCCTGGGCCCGGCCGTGTTGCGCTGGCTACCGAGGGCTGGCGGACGCAGCGGGACGTTGCTGCTGCGCACGTACGGCGTGGTGATGGCCGGGGCGGTGTTGGGGTCCTTGGTGTTCCTGGCCTTCCCGGCGGGACGGCAGGCGGCATCGGCGGTGCCGGACTGGGGCGCGCCGCTGTTCGTCGTGGTCACCCTGGCCTGGGCGGTGTTGCAGTTCCAGGACCCGGTGCTGACCGGTCTGGACCGGGCCGGCGCGGTGCTGGTGAAGAACCTGGGCTTCGGCGTGGGGCGGATCGCGGTGCTGGTGCTGGCCGCATCCCTTGGCGCGCTGGGGATTTTGCTGTCGTGGGCAGTGCCGACGATTCTTGCCGTGCTCGGGGCGACGGTCGTGGTCGTGACGGCATCGAGGCGTCGAGACCGAGAGACATCCGGCGGCGTCTTACCGAAGCGGCACGAGGTGGTGGGGCTGCTCGGCCCGACCTACCTCGCCTCGATCGGCCAGTCACTGATGTACTACCTCGTGCCGCTGATCGTCACCGCCCGCTACGGCCCCGCGCCCGGTGCGGTGTTCTTCGTGGTGTGGACCGCCGTGAACGCCGTCGACGTGGCGGCCACGGGGTTCGTCAATTCGCTGGTGGTCCGCGTTGCCAGCGAACCCGAGCGCGCCGGTGACCTGGTGCGCCTGGCCGGCAAACGGCTCGCGGTGCTGTTCGGTCCGATGATCGTGGTCGGCGCGCTGCTCGCCCAACCGCTGCTGACCGTCTTCGGTACGGACTACGCCGCCTTGGGCAGCACGGCGCTCATGGTGGTGCTGATCGGCTTCGCCCCGCGGCTGCTGATCCTGGTGGTGATCGGCGTCTTCCAGGCCGACGGCCGTGGCGTGCCGGTCGCCGCCTTCCAACTGGCCGGCGCGGCCGTGATGCTGCCCGTGGCGCTACTGCTGCCGACCGGCAGCCTGGTGCCGATCGCGCTCGGCTTCCTTGCCGTGCAAGTTGTGGTGGCGGCCGTCGCGGCGATGAGCCTGCGTCGACGACTGGAGATTGTGGCGTGACACTGTCGACTATGGAGCGTCCGGTCGAGACGGAAGGGACGAAGGCCGCGCGGGACTGGTGGCCGTGGGTGCTGACCGGGGCGGCGGTCCTGTGCTGGGTGCTGGGCTTCCGGGAGATCGATCCGACGAAGCTGGGCAGTCTGGGGATTCTGCCGAGCCTGTCGCCGGTGTTGCTCGCGGCGTATCCGTTGCTGGTGGCGGCGTTTGTGCTGGAACTGGCCAACAGCCGCCGGACCGTGGTGCTGACGGTGATCACCGTCATCGCGGTGTTCGCGGTGTACGGCCTGCAGCCGGCCGCGGAGCCGGCGGCGAGGTTGCCGGTGGCGTGGCTGCACTCGGGCTTCGCGAACTACATCGGGGCGCACGGGGACGTGCTGCACAACTTCGACACGAGGTTCAGCTGGCCGGGATTCTTCGCGCTGCTGGCGTTTCTGACCGAAGCCAGCGGCATGCACGACACGTCGGCGCTGCTGAACTGGGCGCCGGTGCTGCTGTCGGGCCTGGCGGTGCTGGGCGTCAGGGCGATCGCGGTGGCGATCGTGGGCCCGGGCCGGACGTCCTGGATCGCGGCGTGGATCTTCCTGGTGGCGAACTGGACGGAGCAGGACTACGCGTCGCCGCAAGGCACGACGTACATCCTGCTGCTGGCGGCACTGGCGGTCACCTTCCAGCACCTGGTGGCGCCGAGCCCGCTGGCGACCGGCCGGGCGGACATCACAAGGCCGCCGGCACCGAACAACACGGCGGGGGATCGGTTGCGGGCCGAGGGGCTGGTGGTGCTGCTGGCGATGGCGCTGGCCCCGACCCACCAACTGACGCCTTATCTGTTGGGCGGCCTGCTGATCGTGCTCACACTGTGGGGAAGGTTGTGGCCGCGCTGGTTGCCGGTGGTGGTGCTGGCGCTCGCAGTCGGCTGGTTCGTGTTGGCGGCGCGGGAGTTCTGGATCGGCCAGTTGAGCGTGATCACGGGATCGCTCGGTGACCTGAACTCGAGCGTGAGCCAGGGCATCGGCCAACGGTTCGTGGGAAACCCGGGCCGGCAGACGATTCTGCTCACCCGCATGGGGATAACCGGCGCGGTGGCGCTCCTGGCTGCCGCTGGAGTCCTGGTGCTACGCCGGAAAGGCAGCAAGTCGCTGGTGTTGCCCGCGCTCGCGCTGGCATCGTTCGGGTTGGCCGTGTTGCAGCCCTACGGCGGCGAGATCTTCATCCGCTGCTACCTGTTCGCGCTGCCGTTCTTCGCGGTCCTCGGCGGCATCGCCCTCAACGCCCTGACCACCCGCTCCTACGTAACGGGTATAGCGTTAGCCGCGACCATCCTGGCCACGGTCACGGTACGGGGCGGCAACGACGCGTACGTGGCGTTCACCAAGGCGGACACGGACATCGTGCAGAGGGCCTACGACCTGGCCAAGAACGGCCAGAGCATCGGCACGGTGGTGTCCTACGCGCCGCTGGAGTGGCAACGAGTCGGTGACGTGCGGCAAGTGTCCGCGGAGGACAGTTGTCCCGTCTTCCCGAACACCGAATCCTGCATAGCCAAGGCGAACCTGGACTACCTGGTGATCAACCAGGCCCAGGACGCCTACGGGACCGTCTACTTCGGAGCGCCGAAGGGCTGGACGACCAAGCTGGCCGACCAGCTGGTCAGCGACGGCCGCTACGAGCGGGTGGCCCAGGAGGACGGCAGCCAGTTGTTGGTCCGCAGTGTTGTCGAACGAGGGAAAGGAAAGCGATGAGCCTGGCCCGGCGGCTGGTCCGCGAGGCCCGCATCGACCTGTGGACGGCCACGATCGGCGTGCTGGTGAACACCGTCCTCGGCAGCAACGTGGTGCCCCGCCCCGTGAGATGGCTGGGCTACAAGGCGTTCGGCACGAGGATCGACACGCCGAACATCTTCCCCGGGGCCAAGCTGCTCGGCCCGATGCGGCACATCAGCATCGCCGGCGGCACCTTCGCCAACCGCGAGCTCTACCTGGAGGCCGTTGCCCCGATCGAGATCGGCCGCGACTGCCAGCTCGGCCCGCAGGTGATGATCGTGACCTCGCACCACGACCGGACGGCCGCCGGCGTTTCCAAGGTGCCCCGCGGCCGCCCGGTGAAGATCGGCGACCGGGCGTGGATCGGCGCGCGGGCGATGATCCTGCCCGGCGTGACCATAGGCGACGACGTGGTGATCGGGGCCGGCAGCGTCGTGGCGAGGGACTGCCTCGAACCGGGTGTCTACGTCGGCTCGCCGGCGAGGAAGGTCGGGCCGTGAGCGAGACGACGTTCGTGGTGCTGGTGGCGGTGCTCGGGCCGGTGTGGCTGATCATCATCGCGACCCGGACGGTCACCGCGGAGAAGGCCGCCGAGCCCGGCCGGCCGCTGACCCGCACGACCGCGATCCGCCGGCTCGACCACGCCGGCATGGTGCTCGGCACGCTGCTGTTCCTGGCCCTGATCGGCAGGATGATCGCCGCGCTGACCTGACCCGTATGCTCTGACCTCGTGGGAACGACCTGCGTGTGCGGCCACGCCGCGGCGGCGCACGAGCACTACCGGCCGGGCAGCGACTGCGCCCTGTGCGACTGCCCGCGCTTGCGCGACCCCGAGCAGCCGACCAGCTGGTGGGCCCGGCTCAAAAGGTTCCTTACCCGCTGACCGCCGCCTCGGCGCGCCGGATGTCCCACGCCGCACCGAATCCCCGGTACAGCTCGACGCATTCCGCCAACACGCCGGACGCTTCTTCGCCCCGCCCCGAACGAGCCAGCACCACGGCCCGCTCTTCCAAGGTCTGGGCCAACTCGAACACGCGGCCAACGGTCCGATAATGCGTCGCCACGGCCACCAGAGCATCGGCGTCACGTTCGATCACGGCCCGACACCGTTGCGCCGCCGCGGCGGCACGAGCGGCGGTCGTCTCCCGATGCGCCTCGGCCTCACACGCCGCGACCGCCGCCCGGGCAGTAGCCAGGTCGTCGTTGTCGATGGCCATTCGCACCAACTCCGGCAACCATTGGTGCCGCAGCATCATGCCCTCGTACCGGGAATCCAGAATGACGCCCAGCTCCGCGATCGCGTCGGCCAACCGGTCCTCACGAGCGGCGGCCATGGCCTTGGCGGCGATCAGGAAGTCGTTGTTCTCCCGCTCCGCCTCGCTCACCACCGGCAGATTCATCCCGATCGACAAATGCCGTTGAACCCGCTCGGCGTCATCGCGGTGCGCGGCGATCAACGCCCCACAACCGTGCAGCAACAACACCGGACCGCCTTCACGTAGCCCGTAGCCGGTGAAATCGGGGGAGTCGTCCAATGCCGCGGCCAGGTCGTGCTCGGCCTCGTCCCACTGCCCCAGCCAGTACCGGTGCACGGCCCCGGCGACGTGCAGCCCGGCCAGCGGCGCGCCGTGGCCGGCGATCTCGAAGGCCATCCGCAGGTCCTCGCCGGCCTCCTGCAACCGGTCCAGGCACTGCAACGTGAACATGCGGTTGTCCAGCAGGACCAGCCGCAGGTCGGTGAGGCTGATGTCGGTGCCGACGATGTCCATGGCCCGGTTGAGGTACTCCACACCACGCGCGTAGTCCCGACGCACGGCCTCGACCTGCCACAGCACCTCGAGCGACTGCCCGACGGAGAAGGCGTCGCCGACCTCCTCGCCGACCTCGACGGCCCGCTGCGCGGTCTCGGCCGACAGGTCCAGCTCACCCGCGCCGGCCCGCTGCACCAGCGCCAGCAGCGACATCAACCGCGCCCGCCACAGCTGCGGCAGCGACGGGTCGGCCAACGCCTCGTCCAGCATGGCCACGGCACGCTCGGCCTGCGACGCCCGGTACGGCACGTACGCCAACACCCAGCGCACCTCCGCCGCCAGATGAGCATCCCGCAGGTGTGTCAGCGCCTTGCGCCCCCACTGCTCCGCCTCGGCGTCACGCCCGATCCGGAACAGCACGCTGGTCAGGTGGGCCATCAGCGCCGCGCGCCGCGTCTCCGCCATGTGCACGGTCTCCAGCACGCGCTGGAGCAGCTCCACCACGACCAGCGGCGCGCGGTGGTGCAGCACCGGCGCGGCTTCCTCCAGCCACTGCGCCGCCCACGGTCCCATGCCGGCCTCGGCGGCGAGGAGCTGTTCGGCGACGTGCTCCTCGGGCACGCCGGCGTCGGCCAGCGCCTGCGCCGCCTGGTAGTGCAGCGCCACCCGCAGCGCCGACGGCGTGCCCTCGTACAGCGACTGTCGGATCAGCGGATGCCGGAACGCCAGCCGTAGGCCGGCGTCGCGCAGCACGCCGGCGGCGATGGCCTCCTCGAACGGCTGCACCAGCGCCGACACCGACTTGCCGACGACCACGGACAGGTCGACCACGCCGAACTCGCCGCCCAGCAGCGCCGCCCAGCGCAGCACCTCACGCGTGGCGTTCGACAGGAAGCCGAGACGCCCGGTGACGGCCTGCACCAGCGATGCCGGCACGCGTTCGAACGCCTCCGGCCCCACCTCCGCGGTGTCCGCGACGGCCACGATCCGCTCACGCACCAGGGCGTCGGCCATTTCCCGCAGGTACAGCGGGTTGCCGCCGGAGCGCCGCGCGATCTCCCGCAGCCGCGGTCCTGGCGGCGCGCCGACCAGCGTGCCGACCATGCCGGCGACGGCGTCCACGGTCAGCGGCGCCAGCCGCAGCACGGCCCCGCCGAGGCTCTCCGTGTCACGGCGCAGTTGGTCCACCTCGGGCCGCTGGTGCCCCGGCCGCGTCACGCCGATCAGCAGCAGCGGCAGTTTGGCCGTGAGCAGACACAGTCGGTGCCACACCTCGAGGCTGGACTCGTCGGCCCACTGCACGTCGTCCAGGCCGACGGCCAGCGGGCCGTCCGCGCACAGCTCCTCGACCAGCGCCACCAGCCGGTCGATGGTGCTGAAGATGCTGTTGCCGCCGCCGACGATGGACTGGTTGGCCTCGCTGTCCCGCAGCGCGTGCGCCAGCGCCACGCGGCGCGGATCGGTCGACTGCGGTGTCACGTCGAGGCAGTCCAGCATGGCGCGCAGCGGGAAGCGCTGGCCGAGCGTGTCGGCCACCGCGTGCGACACGCTGCACCCGGCCCACGCGGCGTACGCGAGGCCGGCGGCCAGCAGCGCGGACTTGCCGATGCCGAGCTCGCCCTCGATCCACACCGTCTGTCCGTGGCCGGCGCTGACCTCGGTGACCGCCGCACGCAGCGCGTCCATCTCGGTGTCGCGTCCCACCAACGTCGCCCTGGGCGGTGGGGTGGTAGGCGTCGGAATCCGTGGCGCAACGGCTGACACGGGTACGACGGAAGGTTCCAGCAACAGGCCGGGGTCGTTGGCCAGAATGCGTTCTTGCAGTTCCTGGAGCTGCGGCCCCGGCTCCACGCCGAGCTCGTCGATCAGCACCTGTCTGGCCTCGCGGAACGCTGTCAGCGCCTCGGCCTGCCGTCCGCAGCGGTACAGCGCCAGCATCAGCAGCGCCCGCGGCCGCTCACGGATCGGGTACTCGTGCACCAGCGCCGCGATGTCGGCCACGGCGGTCGTGTGCTGGCCGTTGGCCAGCGCCGCCTCCTGCCGCAGCTCACGCGCGACCACACGCAGCTCGCCGAGCCGGTTGCGCTGCGACTGCGCGTACGGTCCCGTCACGCCCGAGAACGCCTCGCCCTGCCACAGGGACAGCGCCTCGTCGATGGACCGCAGCGCCGAAACTGCGTCGCCGCCGGCCAGTTGCCGCTCGGACTGCTCACGCAGCCGATCGAACTCCACCACGTCCAAGTTGTGCGGTGCGAGCAGCAGCCGGTAGCCCGCGCCCTCCGACACCAGCAGTCCCGACGACTCACGCCGGCCGCGGTCCGGCTCCAGCGCCTTACGCAGTGAGGAGATGTACGTGTAGAGGCTGCCTTCCACGGTGGCGGGCGGGTTCTCGCCCCAGACGCCGTCGATGAGCTCCTCTCGGGAAACGACCGTGGACGTGCGCATGGCCAACATCGCGATGACGGCCCGCGGCAGCGGGGAGCCCAGGGTGACGTCCCTGGTCCCGGCCCACAGGCGCACCGGCCCGAGCAGCTTTGCCCGCAGCTCGGGTGTCGGTTGGCTCGTCATCAGGAATCACTCCGCCGGTCGTTAGTCACGATCACCGCACAGTGTCACGTATCGGGCGTCGCCTGTGCCACAGCGGCCGCTCTGAAGACGGCGTCGAGAGCGTTTGGAGATCGGCCGGCAACGCTGGCGGACGTGGGTGGATGTGGATTGTGCGTTGACGCGGGCGGCCCGGCGGACGCGCCGGTCGGCGGTCGGCCGGACGGGCACGCTTTTCTGACCGCGCGTACGACGCTCGGGGATGTCGTCGGCTTCGCCACCGGCTGCTTCGAGCCGCCGGAGTTCCCGGTGGCGGCCCTGGCCTGCCAGGCCCACGGCGGCAACGCGGTGGAGATCGCCTGTGGCGAGTCGCCCCGGCTGGACGCCCTGGTGCACGCCCGTGACCAGCTCAGACTGCACGGCCTGCGGCCATCCCTGCAGGCCATCGGCTCGCTCGACCGCCTGGTCCAGCTCGACATGCCGGTCGTGGTGCCGGCCGATCTGGCCTTCGGCACCGCGACCCGCGCCGTGCTGCTGCGCAACACCTGCGACCCCGACCTGCTGGACAAGGCGCTGGCCGCCCATCCGCTCGCCTCCTTCTGCATGGACGCCTCGCTGGCCCACGCGACCGGCGGCTTCACCGAGGTCAAGGCGTTCGCCTCCCGGCACGCGGACCGGCTGGCCCAGGTCAACATCGGCGCCGTGGACAGCGACGCCGAGCCGGTCGACCTGGTCCGGGCCTGTTTCGACGCCGCGGGCCGAGCCGTCCCGGTGATCGTGGAACGGCCCGGCTCGGTCTGGTCGGAGGACCTGTCCGGCGAGGTGGCGCGGTTGCGGGCGCTGGCCCGCCGCTTCCTCACGCCGTACCGGTGACCCCGTTGCCGTTGATGGGCCGGGCTCGCAGTACATAGGTGTCGAGCGGCAGCGCGATGGTGGCGGTGAGCTCGAAGCCGGCGTCGGCCAACAGCTCGCGGTAGTGCGCCTCGGTGCGCTCACGGCCGCCCACGTTGCACAGCATGTGCACGTCCCACGCCACCGCGAGCGACTCCACCTCGCTGTCCGGCAGCAGGCGCTCGATCACCAGCAGCTCGGCGTGCGCGGGCATGGCCGTGGCGAGCGTGGCCAGGATGCCGCGGCACTGCTCGTCGTCCCAGTCGTGCAGCACGCGCGACAGCAGGTAGACGTCGCCGTGGCCCGGCACGCTCTCGGTGAAGTCGCCGGCGACGAGGCGGCACCGGTCGGCGACGGCCGCCAGCGTCGTCTCGGCGGAGGCCAGGGCGTGCGGGCGCTCGACCAACGTGCCGCGCGCGGTCGGGTTGGCGGCGAGCACGCGGGACAGCAGCTCGCCGTTGCCGCCGGCGATGTCCACGACCTCCCGTGCGTCGCTGAGGTCGACCACGCGGACCAGGTCGGCGAACACGGCGTTGCTGGCCGCCATGGACTGGTGGAACAGCTCGGCCAGCACGGGGTCGGCCGCCATGTGCTTGAAGTGGTGCGCGCCGAAGACCTTGGCGTACGACTCCTCGCCAGTGCGGACGGCGTCGGTGAGCGCCCCGAACGACTGGTAGAACGGCCCGCCGTACATCAGGGCCAGCGGCCGCAGCGAGCCCTCCACGTCCGAGCGCAGCAGCGCCCCCATGTCCGTGAGCAGGTAGTGCTCGCCGTGCGCCCGCACCAGGCCGAGAGTGGCCAGGTAGCGCAGCAGCCGGCCGAGGGCGTCGCGGTCGGCGCCGGTCTCGGCGGCCAGCCCGTGCAGACCGGAGATGGTCATCAGGTGGTCGGGCAGCCGCAGCGCCGCCGCGGCGGCGATGGCCTGCGTGGCCCACGCCCCGGTCATCAGTCCCAGCAGACGGGTGCCGGCGGCGGACTCACGCTGGTGCGCGGCCAGCACCTGCGGGAAGCGGCCGGCGCTGATCAGCTCCAGCCGGCGGTAGGCCGGCACGCTGTGCTGGGCGTCCCGGAAGTACAGGATGGTGCTGTCCTCGTGCTCGTTGTAGCCGCCGCCGTCGGGCAGCATCCGCGTGGAGACGGCCGTGCGCAGGCCGCTGAGCAGCACGGGGTCGGCGTGCGGCACGGCCAGCGCGAAGTGGTTCTCCCGGCCGTGCAGCCGCTCGTCGGCGGCGATGTGGTCGAACTCCTCCGGCGTGGCCATCGCGAAGATCTCCAGTTCGCACCGGGCGCCGTGGCGGTCGGTCAGCCGGGCCCGCAGGATGCCGACGGCCAGGCTCTCCACCGGCACGCCGTAGCGGGCGCTGAGCCGGTTGCGCACGACCACGCTCGGCGTCATCGCGCCGACCCGTACGCCCAGGTGTGTCAGCTCCTCACGCAGGCCGTCGAATGTCCGCGGGAAGATGAGCACCGCGGCGTGGGTGAAGCGGGTGTAGCGGGTCAGGGCGGCCCGCTCGGCCGCGCCCAGCGACGGCATCGCCGCCGCCAGCACGGAATCGGTGTCACCGGCGCCGATCAGCGTGGCCGCCGAGGTCAGGCGGTCGAGGTCCTCCGGGGCGAGCGCGGGGGCGATCGTCGCGGTCATGTGCAACTCCAACTGGTCAGATACCGACGTAGTTCTCAGCGAAGAAGTCCTGATGGGCGCGGGAGTCGCGGAGGCTGTCCAACCGGGCGCGGCGCAGCACCCGCTGGAAGCCGGCGTCGGGCCCGGTGGCCGTCGGCCCGTGCAGCAGCGTGATCATCCAGTGTGAGAACTCCTGTGCGCGCCAGATCCGCGGCAGGCAGGTGCGCGAGTACTCGTCCAAGCCGCGCTCGTCGCCGGTGGCCACGGCGTCGGTCAGTGCCCGGGCCAGCACCTCGGCCTGCATGATCGCCAGGTTCGCGCCCTTGGCCGCGGACGGGCTGATCAGGCTGGCGGCGTCGCCGGCCAGGAACATCCGGCCGTGCCGCATGGGATCCACCACGTCCGAACGCAGCCGCACGATCCGCCGCTCCACGATCGGGCCCTGGCGTAGCGGGCCGAACTCGTCGACCCGCATCCGGGTGTTCAGCTCGGCCCAGACGCGCTCGTCGGGCCAGGCCGCCGGGCTGTCGTCCGGGGAGACCTGGAGGTAGTAGCGGGTGATCTCCGGGCTGCGGGCCATGTGGCCGGCGAACCCGTTGTCGTGCATGGCGTACGTGACGGCCGACATGCTCGGCGGGGCCTGCGCCAGCACGGCCAGCCAGGCGATGCCGTGGTCACGGGCGTGCCGGACGGCCGAGGCCGGCATGGCCGCGCGGGTGACGCCGTTGCTGCCGTCGCAGCCGATCAGGAACCGCCCCTGGGACTGGCCGTCAAGGTGACGGACAGTGGCGGTCGCCGGGTCCACGCTGGTGACGGTGACGTCGAAGCGGAGCCGGCCGCCGCGGTCGAGGTACTCGGCGATGAGGTCGGTGACGAGGTCCTGCTGCGGGTAGACGGTGTGCACCTCGCCGCGGCCGAGCGCGGCGTAGTTCAGCTCGAACTGCCCGTCGGAGTCCCGAAAAGCGCACTTGTAGTGCCACTGTCCGCGTTGCCGCAGGCCGGCGTCGAGGCCGTGCTCGGTGAGCACGCGGGCGCTGTTGGCGCCGAGAAAGCCCGCCCTGGCCCGGGTCTGCACCCGCTCGCGGCTGCCGCGTTCCAGGATGAGCGTGTCGATTCCGTTGGCCCGCAACAGATTGCCCAGCACGAGGCCGGCCGGTCCGGCGCCGACGATGAGCACGGTCGCCTGATCGGCCATGATCGTCCTTGTCTGCAGGGAGAACGACACGGCCGTCACGGACCGTGTTTGATCTGACAACTATCGGTGACCCTTGATGATCTTTTCGGGGCGAGACTTAACAGCGCCGCCGCGCGGCCCGTCCAGCCGCGCCACTCCTTGGCGCGGAGTTGATCACCTGACCGGGGCACGCTCGGCGCGTCCCGGCGCACATGATCACTACGCCGCCAGCTGTATACGGTATACAGTAGTCGCCACGGTGTGAGTGAACGGAGGCGCGCGTCCCCATGTACACAGTCACCAACCCCGCCACCGGCGAGCTGGTCGAGCAGATCCAATACGCGACGGACGAGGAGGTCGGCGCGGCGATCGGGCGGGTGCACAACGCCTTCGCGGCCTGGCGCCTGCGGCCGGCCACGGACCGCGCGAAGATCGTCCTGCGGGCCGCCGAGCTGTTCGCCGAGCGCGCGGACGAGCTGGCCGAGATCATGACCCTGGAGATGGGCAAGCGGATCAACGAGGGCCGCGGCGAGGTCGGCGTGGTCGTCGACATCTTCACCTACTACGGGCAGCACGGCCCGGACCTGGTCGCCGATCAGCCGATGACCGTGCGCGGCGGCGAGGCCGTCATCCAGAAGACGCCGCTCGGCGCGCTGCTGGGCGTGATGCCGTGGAACTTCCCCTGCTACCAGGTGGCCCGGTTCGTCGCGCCCAACCTGGTGCTGGGCAACACGATCCTGCTCAAGCACGCGTCGATCTGCCCGCGCTCGGCGCTGGCCATCGAGCAGATCCTGCACGACGCCGGCGTGCCGGCGGACGTGTACGTCAACACCTTCGCGTCCAGCCGGCAGGTGCCGGCCATCCTGGCCGACCCGCGCATCCAGGGCGTCTCGCTGACCGGCTCCGAGGCCGCCGGCATCGCGGTCGCCGCCGAGGCCGGCCGCAACCTCAAGAAGGCCGTGCTCGAACTCGGCGGCTCCGACCCGCTGATCGTGCTGGACACCAACGACATGGACGAGACGGTGGCCCGCACGGCGACCGCCCGGATGCGTAACTGCGGCCAGTCATGCAACGCGCCCAAGCGGATGATCGTGCTGGCCGACATCTACGACGAGTTCGTGGACAAGCTCACCCAGCGGGTCGCCGACTACTTCAAGCCCGGCGACCCGATGGACCCCGACACCAAACTGCCGCCGCTGGCCTCGACCGCCGCCCGGGACGAGGTGGCGGGTCAGGTCGCGCAGGCCGTCGAGCAGGGCGCGACGCTGCGGGCCGGCGGGCGCGTCGTCGACGGGCCCGGCGCGTACCTCGAGGCGACCGTGCTGACCGACGTGACCCCGGAGATGAACGCCTACTACGAGGAAATCTTCGGGCCGGTGGTGCTGGTGTTCAAGGCGGAGACCGAGGAGCAGGCGATCGAGATCGCCAACGACTCGCCGTTCGGGCTCGGGGCCAGCGTCTGGGGCACCGATCCGGTGCGGCTGCGCCGGGTCGCCGAGCAGATCGAGTCCGGCATGGTCTACCTGAACAGCGCCGGCGGGTCCCAGGCCGACCTGCCGTTCGGCGGCATCAAGCGGTCCGGCATGGGCCGCGAGCTCGGCCCGGCCGGCATCGAGGAGTTCATGAACCAGAAGTCCATCCGCCTTTAGTGCAGGGAAGGACGCCTTACCTGCGTTCAACGCAGGTAAGGCGTCCTTCCCTGCATCGCTTAGGCCGTTCGGGTAAGTCGGTGTGGACTTTCGCTCCGGAACACATCCGCTGAGGCGATTCCTGCGTGTGTCAAGGCATCCGAAAGAGGGAGGGTGTCATGACAGCCGCCACGGAGCGTCGCAGCTTCGACAGCCGTCGGGTGTTCCGGCTGCACGCCATGTTCCGCCGCGAAGTCGGCCGCGGCGCCGGCCTGGTCCGGGCCGTCGCGGCCGGCGATCGCGCGCATGCCCAGGTCGTCGCCGAGCGGGTCCGGCTGGTCGACAACGCCGTCTACCGGCACAACTGCGCCGAGGACGCGGTGCTGTGGCCGAAGCTGGTGAGCGACAAGCCCAGCGAGGCCGACATCATGGTCGACGTCATGCACCGTCAGCACCGGGCGCTGGACGCCATGTCGCTCGGCGTGCAGGCCGCCATCCTGGCCTGGGAGGACGACCCCTCCGAGGACCGCCGCGAGATGCTGGCCGAGGCGCTCGACCGCATCGGCGGGGCGCTGGGCGAGCACATCTGCGCCACCGAGCTGTTCCTCGTGCCGCTGCTGGAGCGGTTCCTGTGCGCCGGCGACTGGCGCGACGTCATCCACCGCGGGATCGCCGACTGCGACCTGGAGACCGGGGTCGCGCTGGCCGACCTGATCCGCCTGGCCTGAGAGCTCGCGCCGGTCCACCCCCTCGCCGGCGCCTCAGGTGCTGGCCGGTCGGGTCTCCACCCCCACCCGACCGGCCAGTCCGCCAGCAGCCCGGTCTCAGCTCAGGGCGCCGTTGTAGTCCGGCAGCTTGAACGTGCGCTCGGCGTGGCCGCCGTCCAGGTCGGTGGTGTTGTTGCCGATGTTGGCCACGATCGTGTAGCCCTGGGCCTCGATCGCCGCCCGCGCCTTGGTCTTGTTGACCTGCACCGGGTCGAAGTTGAACAGCGGCCGCATGGACAGGCCGTCGACCGGATAGCCCACGCCGGTCAGGTTGCTCTGGGTGAGCGAGCGGATGAACTCGGTGCGGTCGGTGACGAAGAAGACCGCCGCGCCGTCGGCCTTGGCCAGCTTGGCCAGCGCCAGCACCGGCGGGGTCGCCGGCGTGGTCAGCAACGGGTGGTAGTAGCTCTCCAGCGAGGTGTTGTCGATGTCCAGCACGATGGCGTTCTTGCCGGGGCTCGACAGCCGCTGCTCGAGGTAGCTGGTCGCCTGGTCGGTCACGGTCGTGACGTCGGCGATCCAGGTGGCCTCGGTGGGCGCGGCGGCCGGGGCGGCCTGCGCGGTGCCCGCGCCAAGGAGCAGCAGCCCGGCGGTCAGGCCGGCGGCGGCGAAACGAAGGGTGATCGTCATGCCCGGCAGTCCAGCACTCACCGCCGACCACCACGAGTGCCGAATAGGTGAAATTTCTTCATATAGCTGGCGTGGGCTGCGTCGATACAGTCGATGACGCACCGGGTCTGTGGACAGCGGACAACAGCGACCCGGCCGCCGGTGCGTCGGGGACGATCGCGCGCGGCGGCGTCAGCAGTGGCCGGGGCGGGCGGCGGTGAGCAGCGGCAGGTCCAGGCTGGGCCGGGCCTGGCTCTGGTTGAGCAGGCCGCCGGGTGGCACGGGGTTCTGGCGGGCCCACGTGGTGAGCTGGCTGAGCGCCTGGCGCGCGGCGGGGTTCACGATCAGGCCGTTGAAGTTGGTGCCGACGGAGAAGTCGACGGTGGCGTCGGTCCGCTTGTCCCGCATGAGCTGGGCGCACGGCACGAGCAGGCTCAGCGTCCTGGCCGCGGCCGCGCCCTGCGGGCCGAAGCGGATCTGGCCGACGCAGCTCATGTTGCCCAGCGGATAGACCGGGTCGTCGGCCGCGTCGGCGGCCAGCGGGAAGCCGAGGTCTTTCAGCTGTAGGGACATCAGCCGGGCCGCGCCGCGCAACGAGCTGCCGTTGAACACCCGCACGGCCGTGCGGTCGGGCGGGGCCGGCGCGACGGCGTCCAGCTCGTGGTAGCCGACGGGGGACAGGCTCGCGGCCGACGGGGTGCAGCCGACCGACTGGTCGATCGTGGGCACGGTGAGGAAAACCCGCACCCAGACCACCATCGAGGTGATCAGCAGCAGGCTCAGCAGCACCAGCGAACGAGTTCGCCGCCAGCGTTTCGACCGCACGTCACCATCCTTGCCCCGCACCCGGTCCGTGCGCCGCCGAATAGTAGTGACTGTTGATCACTATCAGGTGACGATCCTGTGCAGAAACCCGGGATCGCGGGTGCTGTCATCTCAGTGCCGGCCGAAAACGACCATAACTCACCAACGTGACAAGCCGACCTGGGTGGACTCCCAAGAGGACGGAGTACCCGCCCGAGATAACCGAGAAACCCTCCGAATGAAGGGTGTCTGGTGACCGGGCGTTCGGTCAGAGTCGGTGCCACCGGCGGGGCCACCCGGCCCCAACCCTGCATCCGGAGGTCCAACCATCATGCGAGCACGCCTTCTCGCGTTCGCCGCGGCCGGCGCCGCCACCCTGCTGGCCAGCGCCGCCCCCGCACTCGCCACCCCGGCGGGTTTCGCTCCCCAGCATTCGAACCACGTGAAGCACCAATCGGTGGGCGGCACGTTCAACCAGGACGGCGGCAACTGGTCGGGCTGGGTGTCCCAGGGCAGCGGCTTCAGCTCCGTCAGCGCGAGCTGGACCGAGCCCGCGGTCACCTGCAACTCGTCCAACGACCTGTACGCCCCGTGGGTCGGCATCGACGGCTACGGCAGCCAGTCGGTCGAGCAGACCGGCGTGGCCACCGACTGCTCGTCCGGCTCGCCCAACTACCAGGCCTGGTACGAGATGTACCCGGACTCGCCGGTCTACTACAACAACCCCGTCCAGGCCGGCGACAACTTCACCGCCAGCGTGCAGCGCAGCGGCACCAACTACACGCTGACCATCACCGACAACACGGCGGGCTGGACCCAGCACGTCACCAAGTCCTACAACGGCGCGAACTCCTCGGCCGAGTTCATCCTGGAGTCGCCGACCGGCGCCTACCCGGACTTCGGCACGGTGACCTTCACCGGGGCCAAGGTCAACGGCTCCACCTACACCGGCCAGGGCGGCGTCGCGCTGGACGCCAGCAACAACTCCGGGTTCGAGGACCAGACCGGGGCGATCTCCAACGGCTCCTTCGACGTGAACTACGTCCAGGAGTGATCGAACCGGCGGGCGGCCGTTCTCGACAACGGTGTCGGGAACAGGCCGCTCGTCGGCAATTCGGACAGCAATCCGGTTCCACGGCACACCATCGGCGCGATCCCGGGCTGTCGTCGGACCGTTGACTCGGCAACTCTTTCCCGGTGCGAAACCCGATCACACTCCGCCGGTTCGGCGCGATCGCGGCGGCGGTGCTCGTCGCGACGACGACGGTGACCGGCGCGGCGGACGCCGCCACCGGTCACGGCAAGCCGCAGCCGATTCCGCCGCACGTCTTCGCGCCCTACTTCCAGGCCTACCTGCCCGGCGATCCGGCCGATTTCGGCACGCGGTCCGGCGCCCGCTTCCAGAACCTGGCCTTTCTCGAAACCGACAAGCCCGGTTCGTGCCAGGTCTATCCGAACGGCGTGGCCGGCGGACCTGACTACGCCGACGCCGCGGCCGAGCTGAGCGCGGCCGGCGGGCAGCTGATCCCGTCCTTCGGCGGCGCCTACGCCGGCGACAACGGCATCGAGATCGCCGACAGCTGCACCGACGTGCATGCCATCGCGCTGGCGTATGAGCAGGCGTTGGTCAAGTACAACGCGAGCCAGCTGGACATGGACATCGAGGACGCGTCGCTGACCAACGCCGAGGGCATCGACCGCCGCAACAAGGCGCTGCGCGAGACCGAGGCCTGGGCCGCCGCACAGGGCCGTCCGCTCAAGGTCATCTACACCATGGGCACCGGCCCGACCGCGCCCAACGGCGACGCGGTCAAGATGCTGGTGAACGCGGTGGCCAACGGCACCCGGGTCGACGTGGTCAACATCATGACCTTCGACTACTACGACAACAAACAGCACGAGATGGCCTCCGACGCCAAGTCGGCCGCCGCCGCGCTGGTGGCCACGCTGCACGGGCTGTGGCCGGACAAGTCGCCGTCCCAGCTGTGGGGCATGGTCGGCATCACCGCGATGATCGGGCTGGACGACTACGGCTCGGGCGGCGAGACCGGGCCGGTGGAGGAGTTCACCCCGGCCGACGCCGTCGACATCACGGTCTGGGCCTGGCAGCACGGCATCGCGCTGCTGTCGTTCTGGGGCCTGCACCGGGACAACGGCAGCTGCCCCGGCCAGCACCAGGAGGCGTGCTCCGGCGTGCGGCAGCCGCCGTGGGAGTACTCGACGATCATGGGAGCTTTCACCCATCGGTAGGTGACCGAAGCCGGTTTCCGGGGCCTACAGGGCGGGCCCCGGGACCGAAACGGGTCGTCCGGCGGCCGCACGTGGACGGTGGCCGCCGGGCGGCCCTCATTTTTTGGTGGGGGAGAAAGGCTTTTCTGCGGGAGTGTCGCGCCGGTGCGTTCATAGTCGTGAACGAATGGGTCGTTCCTTCGCGGACGCGAGGCAATATCCGGTCGGAAAGCCGCCCGTGAATGACCGCCGGCTTGTCCTGATAGGTGGCCTTGCCCGCTGATCGGCCGTGCACCAGGTCTTCCGTGTCACCGTTGCTCGACAATCGGACGGGTGCGAACGAATTCCGAGCCCGTTCGTATAGTTTGACGAACCTGAAGGTGGTGTTCGCACGGGTCGATGAGGCAGGGCCGTGGAGTCGTCGTTCTGGTGGACTGTGCTGGGGCCGGTGCGCGGCCGGCGGGCGGGCCGCGAGGCGCGGCTGGGCTCGCCGCAGCGGCGAGCCCTGATGGCGCTGCTGCTGGCCCGCGCCGCCCAACCGCTGACGATGGCCGAGATCACCCGCGCGCTGTGGCGTGGCGACCCGCCGGAGCTCGCGGCCAACGTGGTGCAGGGCCATGTCGGCGCGATCCGGCGCACGCTGGAGCCCGGCCTGCCGCGCCGCGCGACCGGCCGCTGGCTGCTGCCGGCGCCGGGCGGCTATCGGCTGACCATGACCGCGGAAACCCTTGACCTGCTTCGGTTCCGCGAACTGACGGCTGGTCGGCCGCCGCTGGGCGACCTGGTCGCGGCGCTGGCCCTGGCCACCGGGGAGATCGCCGAGGACGTGCCGGCCGAGGTTCGCTCACATCCCATTTTCACGGCGCTGGCCGAGGAATACGACGGCGTGCTGCGGGCCGCCGCCGACCGCGCGCTGGCCGACGGCATGGCCGCCGTGGTGCTGCCGACGATCCGTGCCGCCGCCGCCCGCCGTCCGCTCGACGAGGAACTGCACGCGAGCCTGATGCTGCTGCTGCACGCCGACGGACAGCAGGCCGCTGCCCTGGAGCTGTTCGGCGAAATGCGGGACCGGCTGCGGCAGGAGCTCGGTGTGCACCCCGGTCGCCGGCTGCGCGAGGCGTACCGGCAGGTGCTGTCCGACCAGTCGGCCGGGTCCACCCGGTTCGTCGGCCGCGAGGAGGAGTTGGCGGCGCTGCTGGCCCGGCTGCCGGAGCCGTTCGAGCCGGCGGCGGTGATCGTCGTGACCGGACTGGCCGGCGTCGGCAAGACCAGCCTGGCCACACATGCCGCGCAGCTGGCCGCAGACCGCTTCCCCGACGGTGTGCTGCACGTCGACCTGCACGGCTTCGACCCGCACCGGCCGGCGCTGACCACCGGCGAGGCGGTCCACTCGTTGCTGGGCGTGCAGGACGCGTGCGATCCGGCGGCGCTGTACCGCAGCTCGCTGTCCGGCCGCCGGATGCTCGTGGTGCTGGACAACGCCCGCGACGCCGAGCAGGCCCGCGAACTGCTGCCCGGCTCGGACGGCTGCGCGGCCATCGTCACCAGCCGTGACGACCTGACCGGGCTGGTGGCGTTCAACGACGCGTACCCGATCCGGCTGGGGTTACCGGCCACCGCCGCGCCGATGACCGCGGACGTCCGGGCCTCGTTCGACCGCTCCTACGAGGCGCTGACGCCGGCCGCCACCACCATGTTCCACGCGCTGGCGCTGCACCCGACCCGCGAGATCGAGCCGGTCGCGGCGGCCAGCATGATCGGCGGCGAGCCACGGCAGGCCCGGGCACTGCTGACCGAGCTGACGTCCGCGCACCTGCTCGACGAGTACCGACCCGGCCGGTACAGCTGGCATGGCCTCGTGCACGACTACGGCGTGGAAATGGCTGCGTCCCGGCTGTCCGACGAGGAGCGGGACCGGCTGCGCCGCCGCATGTTCGACCACTACCTGTTCAACAACCGGCAGGCCGGCGCGATCGCCCGGATGAAGCTGGCGCTGGTGCCGCCGGAGGCGCGGGTCATGCCGGCCTGTCCCGGCTACGA
>DATJJB010000305.1:0-16544 GCA_035492655.1 Kutzneria sp.
GTCTTGCCGAGGTTGTACTCGCCGGCGTCGAACACGTTGCGGAAGTAGAAGTCGTCGCTGGTGTCGCCGTAGGGCACGACCATCTCGCTGATGCTGGCCCGGTGCAGGATCGAGCGCCGCCGGTCGCCGTCCAGGTAGGACACGTCGCTGAGCACCAGCCCCTCGACCGGGTCGACGTGCGCGTGCAGCCGCCAGCGCTGCCAGTCGATCACGTGGCCGGTCACCGCGAACGACGGCCCCTCCCGCTGGATGATCTCCAGCGGCTTGAGGTCGGTGCGCAGCGGGCCGACGCTGCCGGCGTCGTAGTTGCCGCTCTCCGGCGGCAGCGGGATCGGGTCGCCGTCGTGGATGGCGGCGACCGTCCGCTCGTTGCAGTCGATCACGAACACGAGGTTGCCCACCGGCCGGGCGTAGCCGTTGTCCTCGGCGAACTCCCGCACGTAGGCGCTGGCCCGGACGATCCGGCGGCCGGGGTCGACGCCGGCCACCGGCAGCGTGCCGGTGGACCAGGGATCGATCTGGAGCAGCTCGAGGTCGTGCACGCCGTGCCGGGCCAGCGCGGCCACCGCCGCGGGATCCTTCTTGACGATCTCCTCCAGCTCCATGATCTCCTCGATCATGATGGCCGGCTGCACCCCGGGAACGTGCCGCCAGTCGGCGAGCTCGCCGGTGGCCAGGTCGACGCGGGCCTCGTAGGTGGCGGCGTCGGCCCGGTCGTAGACGACCAGGAAGGCCGCCCGCCGGCCGCGCTCCCCGGCCCGCACGGTGTCCTTGGCCGGCGGGTCGGTGCGCACCAGCGGGAACCGGGGGTCGGTCAGCTCGGGGCGGCCGGCCCGCACCGCGGCCACCGCGGCGTTGATCTCGTCCGCGTCGAGCGGGTCGTACGGGTGCCTGGTATCCACTGTGACCTCCATGTCGAACACCGCTCAGGCCGCCCGCAGCTCGTCCTCGGCGACCGGCGTGCGCCGCCGCGAGGTCACCACCAGCGACCACACCACCCCGATGAGGATCCAGCAACCCAGTGCCCACGGGACCGTGTTCAGCGGGCTCGCCGCCTGGTAGACGGCGCCGAACACCGCGCCGGCCGAGACCAGGACACCGGCCGTGGTGGCGACGACCAGCTTGACCCGGTTGACCTCGTGCCACAGGCCCCGGGCGCCGGCGGCGCTGACCACGAGGTACATCAGCGCGAGCCCGGTGCCGGCGAAGCCGGCCATCCAGCCGAACATCGGCGCCCACTGGGGTTGCAGCACGCCGGGCTGGTCGGTGGCCCGGGAGAACACGCCGTCGCCCAGCCACACCAGCAGGATCGAGACCACCGCGACGATCGCGACGAGCGCCGCGCCGACCACCGGCGTGCGGAACCGCGCGTGCACCGTCGCCAGCGAGGCCGGCAGGCGGTTCGCCCTGGCCATCGACAGCATGCCCCGGGAGGCGGCGACGCAGACCCCGATGGCCACGGCGAGGATGTCGAGGATGATCAGCACCGACATCAGGTCGCCGAACCAGGTCGAGCCGAACTCGCCGCCCGAGGACAGCACCTGGAGCGGGAACACGCTGTTCTTCCACGCCGCGCCGTCCAGGCCGAAGCCGACGTCCTGGGCGTAGGCGGTGAGCACGAAGTAGACGCCGACGATGGTCAGCGACCACAGCACCGCGCGCGGCACGTGCTTCTTCGGGTTGTCGGTCTCCTCGGCCAGGTTCGCCGCGGACTCGAAGCCGATGAACATGTTGATGCCGTAGAGCACGCCGTAGAGCAGGTCGAGGCCGCCGACGGAGAACGGGTTGAACGGCGCGGCCGACAGGCTGTGCCCGCCGAGTCCGCCCTTGGCGATGACGTAGACGGAGAAGCCGGCGACGATGGCCGAGGAGATGAGCACCAGCGCCAGCTGTGCCCGCACGGACACCTGCACGCCGATGACGACGACGGCGGTGACGACGGCGACGAAGGCCAGTGCGAGCACCCACCACGGGACGTCGATGCCGAAGGCGGTCTGGAGGAAGGCCTCGGTCAGTCCGCCGAGCACGAGGAAGGTCGCCGCGGACAGCACCAGCATGGCGCCGAAGTAGACCCACCCGGCGACGATGCCGGTCCGGGGGCCGAAGGCGTCGCAGATGTACTCGTAGAGCGAGCCGCACAGGTGGATGCGCTTGGCGTACTGGGCGATGATCCAACCGGCGCCGAAGATGCCGACGCCGGCGATGATGATCGCCAGCGGCGTGGCGGCGCCCGCGCCGCGGCCGGTGGCGGACAGGCCGACGATCAGCGGCAGCAGCGTGGCCACCGAGAACACCGGTCCCATGAATCCGACCGACTGGGCGAGCACGCCGGTCATCGAGACCTTGGCCCGGCCGAGGGTTGCATCGGGGGTGTCGTTCATCGGGTCTCCAATCGGTGGATACTCCGGCGTTCACGCCGGGCAGGAGTCGATCCCGAGCGCCCGCGATCGTGCGGGCGCGTCGGGTTTCCGCCCCTAAGATCGGGTTCACAGGATCGCTCGCTGGAATGTGAGCCGTGGTCAAGACAGCGGTGAAGCGGGCGTTCAAGTACCGCTTCTACCCAACCGAGGCGCAGGCAGCCGAGCTGACGCGCACGTTCGGGTGTGTGCGTATGGTCTACAACAAGGCCCTGGAAGCCCGCGCCACCGCCTGGCTCACCCAGCAACGCCGGGTGACCTATGTCGAGTCCTCGGCGATGCTCACCGCCTGGAAGAAGACTGACGAACTCGGGTTCCTCAACGAGGTGTCGAGCGTGCCACTGCAGCAGACGCTGCGGCACCTTCAGAGCGCGTTCACGAACTTCTTCGCCAAGCGGGCCAAGTACCCGCGGTTCAAGTCGCTGAAGAGGGCGCGCCGGTCCGCCGAGTACACCCGCTCGGCCTTTCGCTTCAGTGACCGCGAGCTCACGCTGGCCAAGATGACCGAACCACTCGACATCGTGTGGTCGCGTCCACTGCCGGACGGCACGGCGCCCTCCACGGTCACGGTGTCTCGTGACAGCGCCGGCCGTTGGTTTGTGTCGCTGCTGGTCGAGACAAGCACTACGCACTACGCGCTCGCCATGGCGGCGGTCGGCGTCGATGCGGGTGTGACCTCGCTGGTGACGCTCTCGACCGGGGAGAAGATCACCAACCCCCGGCACGAGCGGGGTGGCCGCGCCACGCTCGCGAAGGCCCAGCGTCGCCTTGCCCGTAAGGCCACGGGGTCGGCCAATCGGGAGAAGGCCCGCCGTAAGGTTGCCCGCGTCTACGCCCGGATCGCCGACCGCAGGCGTGACTTCCTGCACAAGCTGACCACTCGGCTCGTTCGTGAGAACCAAACGATCGTGATCGAGGATCTGACCGTGTCCGGGATGCTGGGCAACCGCGGCCTGGCGCGTGCCATCTCCGACGCCGCGTGGTCGGAGCTTCGTTGCATGCTGGAGTATAAGGCGGCCTGGTACGGCCGCGAGGTGATCGCCGTCGATCAGTGGTTCCCCTCGTCGAAGACCTGCTCGACGTGTGGGGCGCTGGCCGACGCCATGCCGCTGAGCGTGCGGGAGTGGACATGCCGATGCGGCGCTGTCCACGACCGGGACGTCAACGCGGCACGCAACATCCTGGCCGCCGGGCTGGCGGTGTCGGCCTGTGGAGATGGTGTCAGACCGACCCGGCGCTAGCTGGTGAGGCATCTGTCGCGACCTCCCTTCGGGGTGAGGAAGCAGGAACTGCCGGCCGCGAGGCCGATGGGGAATCCCGCGCCTTCAGGCAGGGGAGGAAGTCAATTCGGCTCCAGTGCGAGCGATGAACGATTATCGAACAAGAAGTTCGAATAATGTGAAGATGCTGACCCGCGGAAGGCGCGGTGTCAACCGGCCGGCGTCAAGATGCGGTTAACTTGGGCGACCACCAGGCCGCGGACTTCCTTGCGGAACAGGGCGAAGTCGGCGTCGGCCGCCAGCCGGCCGCGGCGGAGCGCGCGATCGGCCAGATCCGGGTAGCCCCACAGGTAGACGAGCGTGTTCAGCTCGCCGACGTCCACGGTGTAGACGCCGAGCGGCTCGCCGAGGTGGCGGACCTGCGGCTCGCGGCCGACCCGCCGCCACGCGTCGAGGTAGCCGGCCGCCCCGCCGGGAACCAGGCGGTAGTCACGTTGTTCGACGATCAAGCGTCCGCCCTCCGGTGAACTGGTCGGCCAGCAAGGAGAGCTTCGGGCCGAATCCGTCCGGTGTGGACATGGCGGCGACGTAGCGGTCCGGCCGGACGAGCACGCGGTCGCCGCCGTTGGCCCGAAACCAGGGCCGGAGCGCGTTGTGGACGTCCTCGACGACCACGGTGTCCTCGGCGACGCAGGGTTGTCGGTGCTGCCGCTCGCCGGCCCGGGACTCCACGACCTTGACCACCCGCGGCCGGAACCGCTCGACGGCCGCCAGCTCGGCCTCGGTGAGGCCGGCCAGCGGGTCGCGCTCGAATCCGACCACGGCGAACCACGGTCCCAACACGTCGTCGAGACGCACATGCGCGCCCCCGGCCGTCTCGACCTCGGGCTGGGCCAGCATCCGGCCCACCGCCAGCGTCCGGTCGTCCGGGGCGACGAAGCCGCTTCGGTAGTGCGGAACCGGTTTGAACCGCATCTCCAGCAGCCAGCGCTTGACCGGGGGCGCAGCCGACGCGGCGCGCAGCGTCCAGTCGCGGGCCCGGGCCACGGACGGCCTGGTCGGACCGAGGATCCGGCCCAGCGTCGTGGACAGGTCGATCATCGCCTTGGCGTGCGGACGGCGTTCCCGGTCATAGGTGTCCAGCAGCGACCGGTCGGCCTGGCCGCGCACGATCGCCGCGAGCTTCCAGCACAGGTTGGCCACGTCCCGGATGCCGGTGTTGAGCCCCTGACCGGCCCAGGGCGGCATGAGGTGCGCGGCGTCGCCGGCCAGCGCGACCCGTCCCTCGACGAACCGCGTGGCGATCCGGGAGTGATGGGTGTAGACCCGCGCCCGAAGCACCTTGACCACGCTCGGGTCCTCGACGTGGTGGCGGAGCAGGTCGTTCACCCGGTCCGGGGCGAGCATCTGGTCGGCGTCCTCGCCAGGGAAGAGCATGAACTCCCACCGCCGGTGGTCGTCCGGCAGATGAGCGCACACGTACGGTCGGCGCGGGTCGCAGTGCAGGGCGGTGTAGGGGGCGTCGAGCGGGTCGTTGGCGCAGTCGACGACGACCCACTTGCGTGGATGTGTCGAGCCGGCCAGCGGGATGCCGAGTTGGCCGCGGATCGGGCTGCGGCCGCCGTCGGCGGCGATCACGTAGTCGGCCCGGACCTCGCGCCCGCCGGCCAGGGAAAGGGTGACACCGTACGGATCCTGGCGGAGTCGGTTCACTTCGGTGCCCAGCATCAGGCGCACGTGGGCGTGGCGGTCCAGGCCGCGGCGCAGGACCGCTTCCGCGGCTGGCTGCGTGAAGATGTTGCGCCGGTACCAGCCGTGGTTCTGGGTGGTGGGTTGGATGTCGGCCAGGCAGCGCCCGGCGGCGTCGAAGAACTTCAGCGGCACGTTCTGGATGCAGCCGGCCAGGACCTCGTCGACGAGGCCGACGGCCTGGAAGGTGCGCAGGGTCTCGTCGTCGACGCCGATCGCGCGCGGGTAGTCGACGATCTCGCTCTCCCGGTCCACGATGAGCGTGGTGACGCCGTAGGCGCCGAGCAGGTTGGCCGCGGTGACCCCGACCGGGCCGGCGCCGACGACCGCGACCGCGACGTGGTCCGGCGGGTCGTCGGTCACCGGCCGCCGCCCAGAAGGAACGCGGTGACGAGCCGGGTGAACTCGACCGGGTTGTCGTCGTGCACGTAGTGGCCGGCGCCGGCGACCTGCGTCCACTCCACCAGGCGCTGCCGCTCGGCCATCCGCTCGCAGGCGTCGGCCGACAGGAAGTCCGAGCGGGCGCCCCGGATGACCAGCGTGGGACAGCGCAGCTCGCCAACACACCGCCACAGGTCCACCGCCTTGGCCGGGTCGGCCGTGATCCGGGCGGCGGCGATGCCGGCCATGTCGAGCTTCCAGGCCCAGCAACCGTCGGGCGTTCGGCGCACGGTGTGCTCGATCCGGGAGTCGAGCGCGGCGTCGGTGATGTCCGGGCGGATGCCGCGCCAGTAGGCGCGCACCGCGTCGAGCGAGTCGAAGCTGTTCGGCGTTTCCCGCATCTCCCGCACGATCCGGTCCGCGCCGGCGGTGTGTGTTGACGATCCGGGACCGATGTCCTCGATGATCAGCTTGTCGACCTGGTCGGGATGGCGCGCGGCGTAGTAGTAGCCGACGGTGCCGCCCATGGAATGGCCCACGACGCTGAACCGCTTGAGCCCCAATGACTCGACGAGGGCCTGGATGTCCCGCGCGTAGGCGTCGGTGTGGTAGTCGTGCCGCGGGTCCCAGGAGCTCTCGCCGCGGCCGCGGAAGTCCGGGGCGATCACCAGGTGCGTGTCGCTGAGCGCGCGGGCGACCGGCTCCCAGGTGTGGGCGTAGCTGCGTAACCCGTGCAGCATCAGGACAACGGGCGAATCCCCGTCGCCCCACCGCAGATAGCGGTAGTGCAGGCCGTTGACCGGGACGACGTGGCTCGACGGCTTCATCGCAGGCCGTCCACGCCGCGCACCTCGCCGGCCGCGAGCCCGCCGAGCCGGGCGTGCAGGCGGCCCCGGGAGGCGAAGGCGAAGATCACCACGACCTCGTCCGGGCGCGGGGCGTCGCCGAAACCGGTGGAGATCGTGTCGTAGTTCGACCGCACGTACAGGGCGTCCTTGTGCGCCAAGGGAATGTCGATGACCGCGCCCGCCGCGCCGACCTTGCCGGTGGACGGCACCCACGACTTGCCGCCGCCGACGGCCTCGCGCACCGGGTCGGCGAACACCTGGGTGAGGAAGGCGTTGCCGTGCTCGTACTCACCGAGCGTGCCGACCAGGCAGGCCTTTCCGTAGCTCTGGATCGTCGCGTCGCCGGCGGCGGCGACGGCGCGACGGCCGAACTCGTGGCCCAGCTCGTCGGACTTGGCGACGATGTCGCTCAGATCCTGGCTGAACCGTCCGGCATAGGGGTTGTGGATCGCGGCGGCGATGACGATGCGCCGCACCGGCGGTCCGTCGGCCGGCTGGCCGGTCTCGTTGGCGAGGACGTCCTCGGTGTGGGTGAACCACTTTCTGACGTGGTATGGCCCGAAGTTCGCTGCTGGCATGGAGTTCGGCTCCTGGGTCAGGTGTAGAGGGGGTCGAGGTCGACCGGCTCGCTGGGGGCGTTGTGCTCGCCGAGGATGCGGCGGCCCTCCTCGTCGTCGGCGACGGTCTCGGCGAAGAACTCGAACCGGTTGCCGTCCGGGTCCTCGAAGTACAGGCCGAACCCGATCTTGTGGTCGGTCGTCTTGACCACCTTGACGCCCTTGGACAGCAACATGCCGTACAGCCGGCGCAGGTCGTCGAGGTCGCCCTGGATCTCCAGCCCGTAGTGCTGGAGGCCGAGGCCGCCGTGCGCGGCCCCGTCCTCGGCGCGGATCAGGGCCAGGTCGTGGTGCTTGCGCCCGAAGGAGAGGAACACCCACTGCGGGCCGCGCGCGGTGATCTCCATGCCGAGCACGTCGGCGAACCACGCGGCGGACGCCTCGGGGTCGCGCACGAGCAGTGCCAGGTGGGTGCGCGTGATCACGGGTTTGGTCATGGCCGGTGTCTCCTGGTGTCAGTGGTGGCTCGCGGGCGCGGCGGCGGCGACGGCCGGCGTCCAGGCGACGTCGGTGATCTCCGGGAACTCGCGCCATTCCTTGGTGAAGCCGCGGCCGCCGTCGGTCGAGCGGAACAGATGGCCGTACTTGGTGCCGGCGAACACCAGGTCCGGGTCGGCGGCGTGGGTCCCGAACGCCCACACCGTCGAGTTGGCCGGCACGTCCACAGTGGACTCGACCCAGGTCCGCGCGAGGTCGTCGGAGCGGAAGATGCGGGTCGTCGTGCCGGGCGTGGCGTCGCCGATGCCGAGCAGCACGGAGTTGGAGTTCGGCAGCCGGGTGACCAGGCGCGTGTAGTAGATGCCCCACGTCGACTTCGTGCCGGTGCGGGTCCAGGTGGCGCCGTCGTCCTGGCTCACGAAGATGGCGTTGACGACCAGGCAGACGATCGTCTTGGGCGGGCCGTCGAGCACCAGGACGCAGTGGATGTCCGACGGCGTGACGCCCTCGGGCCCGTCCACGCGGTCCCAGGTGTCACCCCGGTCGCGGGTCAGCCACAGACCGCCCTCCTCGACGCCGAACCAGGCGGACTTGCCGTCCACGTGGTCGTAGGTGACGGTGAGGATGCGCGGCTTGCTCACGCCGGCGCAGTGTTCGGGCAGCTCGGGGGAGAGCCGGTCCCAGCTCGCGCCGCCGTCGGCCGTCCGGTACATCACCGCCCGGGACGGCGCGCCGGTGCCGACGAGCATGCTGTCGGGGTCGTTGGGGTCGATGGCGATCGACCACACCTGATGGCCGTTGAACGGCGCGTCCACCCGGGTCCAGCGGGTGCCGCCGTCGTCGCTGCGGCCCAGCCCGACATCGGCGCCGGCGAAGATCACCTCGGGCCGGTCGGGGTGCACGGCCAGAGCCCGCACCACCGCGTCGAACTCCAGCGCCTGGTCGAGCGGGATGCGGTCCCAGGTGGCGCCGTCGTCGTTGCTGCGCAACACTCCCTGGCCAGCGGTGGCCACCAGAATCGTGCCCTGCATGAACGTCTCCTTCAGAGGAAGATGCCGCGGGTCAGACCGCCGTCGACGCCCAGCGACTCGCCGGTGATGCCGCCGGAGGCGGGCGCGGCGAAGAAGCAGACCGTGTCGGCGACCTCGTCGGCGGTCAGGACTCGGCGGATCGGCGTGCGGTTGACGAAGTTCTGCTCCACCTGCGCCGGCGTGATGCCCTCGGCCGCGGCGTTCTTGGCGTACAGCTCGTGGATGTGCTCGGTCTCGACCACGCCCGGGTGCAGCGTGTTGACGGTGATGCCGTACGGGCCGAGCTGGTCGGACAGCACCTTGGTCATGTGCGCGACGGCGACGTTGCGCATGCCCGACAGCGCGTGGCTCGACCGGCCGGTGAGCCCGCCGATGTTCACGATCCGACCGTAGGAATGCGCACGCATCAGCGGGGCGACCGCCTTGATGCAACGGAAGTAGCCGACGACCTTCGTGTTCAGGTCGGCCAGCAGCGCCTCCGGATCGGCGTCCGCGACATCGTTGCGCACCAGTCCGGCCGGCGCGGCGGCGCCGTTGACCAGGATGGTGACCTTGCCGACGCGCGCCGCGGCGTTGGCCAGCGCCAGCACGGATTCCGTGTCGGTGGTGTCGGCGGCGAAGGGAAAGACCTCACCGCCGAGTTCGTCGGTGATCTCGTCGGCGGCCTGCCGCAGGACCGGCAGCCGGCGGGCGGCGATCACGACCTGGGCCCCACGCCGGACCAGGGCCCGGGTGACGGCCTTGCCGATGCCCAGCCCGCCGCCGGTGACGATCGCGACCTGGCCGTCGAGTTCCGCGGTGCTCATGTCAGGTTCACCCACACGCTCTTGGTCTCGGTGTACTGCTCGAGCACGCCACGGCCCATCTCGCGGCCCCAGCCCGACTGTTTGTAGCCACCGAACGGCGACGCCGGATCGGTGAGGTTGTAGCAGTTGATCCAGACGGTGCCGGCCTTGATCTCCGCGGCGATGCGATGGGCCTGCGTGAGATCGTTGGTCCACAGGCCCGCCGACAATCCGTAGGGGGAGTCGTTGGCCTTGTCGATCAGATCGTCCACTTCGGACCAGCGCATCGCCACCAGCACCGGGCCGAAGATCTCCTCCCGTACCACGCGCATGTCGTGCGTGGTCTCGGCGAGCACGGTCGGTTCGAGGAAGTGGCCGCCGGCGTACCGGTCGTCCAGTCCGCTCGGCCGGGACCCGCCGGTCACCAGGACCGCGCCGTCCGCGAGGCCGGATTCGACGTAGGAGGTGACCGTGTCCAGCTGCCGGGCCGACACCAGCGGCCCCATCTGGGTGGCCAGGTCGTGTCCGGGTCCGACGACGATGCGGCGGGCGTGGTCGACGAGGGCCGACATGACGTCGTCGTAGATGTCGTCGTGGACGTAGAGCCGGGAGCCGGCCGTGCAGGTCTGACCCTGGTTGAAGAAGATGCCGTCGGACGCGGCGGCGGCCACCGCGGCCGGATCGGCGTCCGGCAGCACGATGTGCGGCGACTTGCCGCCCAGTTCCAGCGAGACCTTCTTCATGTTGCCCAACGCGGCGGTCGTGACCAGCCGCCCGACCTCGGTCGAGCCGGTGAACGCGACCTTGTCCACGCCGGGATGGGCGGCGATGGCCGCGCCGACAACGAGTCCGGTGCCGGTGACGACGTTCACCACCCCGGGCGGGAAGCCGGCCTCCTCGATCAGCTCGGCCAGCCGCAGCGTGGACAACGAGGTCTCCTCGGCCGGCTTGAGCACGACGGCGTTGCCCATTGCCAAGGCGGGGGCCAGCTTCCACGAGGCCATGGACATCGGGAAGTTCCACGGCACGATCGCGCCCACCACGCCGATCGGCTCGTGCACGGTGTAGTTGAGGACGCGTAAGCCGTTGCGGGGGGACAGCGGAATGGTCGAGCCCTCGAACTTGCTCGGCCAGCCGGCGAAGTAGCGGAACAGCTTCGCGGTCGTGCCGACGTCGACGGCACGCGCCACTGTGACCGGCTTGCCGTTGTCCAAGGACTCGATGAACGCCAGCTCGGCCGCGTGGTCCTCGACGAGCTCGGCCAGCCGGTGCAGCAGTTCGCCACGTTGCAGCGGCGTGATGTCCCGCCAGGCCGGTTCGGCGAGCGCGGCCCTCGCCGCCGCCACGGCATCGTCCACATCGGACTGGTCGCCGAGTGCCAGCTCGGCCAGTGGCCGGCCGGTGGCGGGATTGGTGCTGACCATCGTCCGGCCGGTCCGGCTCGGCCGCCACCGGCCGCCGATGAGCAGACCGTGCTCGCGCGTCAGGAAAGCGGCGACGTCGGCGGGTGTGGACGCGGGCATCGATGGACTGTCCGTCGTGGTCATATGGCTGCCTCGATCAGGTGGGGGCCGCCGGTGGCGAGGGCGTCGGCCAGCGCGGTGCGCAGATCCGCGACCCGGGCCGCCCGGCACGCCGACACGCCGAAACCCTTGGCCAGCGCGACCCAGTCGACGCGGGGGTCGGCCAGGCTGGTCAACGCCGTCGCTTGCGGGCCGAATTCGGTGGTGCCGTGCCGGCCCAGTTCGGTGCGCAGCACGTTGTACGTGTGGTTGGCGACGACGACCACGGTCACGTTCACGCGCTCCCGGCTCATCGTCCACAGCGCCTGGGCGGTGTAGAGGCCGCTGCCGTCGGACTGCAACGCGATGACCGGCCGGTCCGGGGCCGCGATTGCCGCCCCGAGCGCGCACGGCAGGCCCTGGCCGATGGCGCCGCCGGTGTTGGTCAGCACGGTGTGCGCGGCCGCCGACGCCGACGCGGTGTAGAAGGGGTAGCCGCTGGTGCCGCCCTCGACGGACACGATGGCCTGCTCGGGCAGGTCGGCGGCGATGACCTGGCCGAGCACGCGGCCGGTGAGGGCGTCGTAGCCCTCGGGCAGCGCGGTCGGCTCGGGTGGCGTCGGCGGGCCGACGGCGTCGAACAGGTCGGCCAGTTCGAGCAGAGCGCTTTCGGCGTCCTCGTCCGGTGCGGACAGCCGAACCAGCGTGCCCGGCCGGGCGAGCTCGCTCGGCACGCCCTCGTAACCGAAGTACGCCACTGGATCCTCGGCCCCCACAACGACAACGGGGTCGGCCTCGCGCAGCGCCGCGGCGGCGGTCTCCGGGAAGTAGGGCAGCCGATCGATGTTCGGCAGGCCGCCGCCGCGCTCGGCGCGGGCGGGAAACGTCTCGCAGTACAACGTCGCCCCGACACTCGCGGCGACGGCGTGCGCGGCCAGTTGTCCCGCCCGGGTGAGTGCGTTGCCGCCCAGCAGAAGCACGGGGTGCGCTCCGGCGGAACGCAGTCGCTGCGCCACATCCTTGACGCGGTCCGACGGCACGGCTTGCCGGGCGGCCGGCGTTGCCGATTCGGTGACGCTGCTCGGGGCGATCCGTTGCTGGTGGTCCGCCGGCACGATCAGCGTCGACACGCCGCGCCTGCGGTACGCGTCGTCGATAGCGGCGCGGGTCGCGTCGCCGATCTCGCCGCGGCCGCCGACCGTGCGCACCGCGCCGACCGTGGCGGCGAGCGACGAGATGTCCGAGGTCAGGGGCGCGTCGTGGGGCAGGTGCCAGCTGGTGTGGTCGCCGACGACGGTCACCAGCGGCGTGTGTGCGCGGCGCGCGTTGTGCAGGTTGGCCAGGCCGTTGGCCAGGCCAGGGCCCAGGTGCAGCAGGGTCATCGCCGCCCGGCCGGCGACGCGGCCGTAACCGTCGGCGGCACCGGTGCACACGTTCTCGTGCAGACCGAGCACCGCTCGGATGCCCGGCTCCCGGTCGAGGGACGCGACCAGGGGCATCTCGGTGGTCCCCGGATTCGCGAAGCAGACCCGGATGTCGGACCGGGCCGCCGCGCGCACGAGTTCGTCGGCTCCGGTGACGGGCTCGTCTGCCATCTCGCCTCCGTGTACGATAATCGTACGAGCTGTACGCTTATCGGTGAGCGTAGACGCTTCCTCGGGCATGCGGAAGCCCCGGCGGCGCGCGGAAGTCGTCCGCGCACGCCGGAACCAGGTGGAACCGGTGGTGGGTGATCAGGCCGGTGTCGGGGCCGCTCAGGCCTGTGCGGTCGCCTCGGCGCCGAAGTCGCCGGTGAGCCGGCGCGCGGCTTCGTCCGCCGCCGCGATCACGAGGCCGGGGACGCCCGAGTCGGAGACGGCGGTGCCGAGCTGGACCACACCGATGCTCGCCGTCGCCCAGTCGGACGTCCGGATCGGCGCCGCGACGCCGACGGCGCCGGGCTGCAGCGCCCCGATGCTCAGCGCGTATCCCTGCTGCCGCGCCGTCTGGACGTCCTTGCTGTCGTCACGGGCGGGTGGGCGGCCGGACAGGATGGCGACGCCGTCGGCGCCGAGTTCCAGCGGATGCCGGGAACCCTGGCGCAGGGCGAGGTGGAACATGCTCTGCGGCGGTTCCTCGGCCAGCAGCATCAGGGCCTGGTCGCCGTCGGCGATGCTGAGCAGCGAGGTGCTGTTGGTCTGCCGGCTGAGCTGACGCAGGATCGGCAGCACCGTCGCCTGCAGGCTCGGGCGCAGGTGGCTGGCCAGCTCGGCGATGCCGATCCCCAGCAGGTACCGGCCGTCGACCCGGCCGACGAGCCGGTGCGATTCGAGCGTGCGCAGCAGCCGGTAGACCACGGCGCGCGCGGTCTCGAGCCGATCGGCCAGTTCGGCCGCCGTCAGGCCGTCGCCGTGCTCGGCCAGCAACGACAACACCGTGAGCCCGCGGTCGAGGGTCTGGGAGATCTCTCCGCCTGTCGTGCTCATGGTGTGGCGTCCTTCAATGGCTGGGCCGTCTCGGTAGTCATGTCTTAGCACAGCGCGTCGGTCGCGAGTCCGATTGACCGAACGCCGCCCGCTCCGTACTGTACGACTATCGACCAAGAGGGACGGTAATCGAACATGTCGAAGCGTGTCGCCGCCGAGAACCTCGCCCGCAGTCTGCCGACAGTGCCGTACGTGGCGGGGGAGTGGCAGGACTCCGCCACCGCGCCGACGTTCGACGTCATCGACCCGGTGACCGAACAGCACCTGGTGCGCGTGACCGAGGCGGACGCGGTGACGGTGGACCGCGCCGTCACCGCGGCCCACGAGGCGCTCGACGGCGGCGAGTGGGGCCGGCTCGACGGCGCCACCCGGGGGGAGCTGCTGCACACACTCGCCCGGCTGATCGACGAGCGTGCGGAGGACTTCGCCGACCTGGAGTCCCTCGACGTCGGCAAGCCGGGCATCGAGCCCCGGGTCATCGACCTCCCGCAGGCCGCGGCGACCTTCCGGCACTACGCCGGCTGGGCCGACAAGCTCACCGGGCAGTCCATCCCCACCGCCGGCTACCAGGGCCGACCCACCCTCAGCTACACCGTCCGGCAGCCGGTCGGCGTCGTCGCGGCGATCACGCCGTGGAACTCGCCCACGATGATCGGCTGCTGGAAGATCGCGCCGGCGCTGGCCGCCGGCTGCGCCGTGGTGCTCAAGCCGCCGGAGGACGCGCCGCTGACCTCCCTGCTGCTGGCGGAACTGGCCGCACAGGCCGGTTTCCCGGCCGGGGCGTTCAGCGTGCTGCCCGGTCGCGGGGCCACCACCGGCCAGACGCTGATCGACCACCCCGGCGTGGACAAGATCTCGTTCACCGGCAGCCCGGCCACCGGGCACGTGGTGGCCACCGCCGCGGCCAGGGGATTCCGCCCCACCACGCTGGAACTGGGCGGCAAGAGCCCGCAGATCGTGTTCGCCGACGCCGATCTCGACGCCGCGGCCGACGGCGTCGCGCTCGGCATCTTCGCCAACCAGGGTGAGGTCTGCGCGGCCGGCAGCCGGATCCTGGTGGCCCGCGCCGTGCACGACGAGTTCGTGGACCGGCTGGCCGACCGGGCCGGCAAGGTGGTGCTCGGCGACCCCTTCGACGCCGGCACGACGATGGGTGCGCTGATCAACGCCAAGCAGCGCGACCGGGTCCTGCGCTACATCGACATCGGCCGTGACGAGGGGGCCCGCCTGGTCGCCGGCGGCGGCCGTCCCGACCGCAGCGGCTTTTTCGTGCAGCCCACTCTTTTTGCCGGCGCGTCGCCGGCGATGGCCATCGCCCGCGAGGAGATCTTCGGACCCGTCGGCACGATCATCGCCTTCGACGACGACGAACACGCGATCGCCGTCGCCAACGACAGCGACTACGGGCTGGCCGCGACGCTGTGGACCAGCGACCTGTCCCGGGCCCACACCCTGGCGCTGCGGGTGCGGGCCGGCGCCGTCGCGGTCAACGGCTGGTCCCCGCTGGACCCGCGCTTGCCCTGGGGCGGCTCGAAGCTCAGCGGACAGGGCCGCGAACTCGGCCAGGCCGGTATCGAGGCCAACACCGAACTGAAGACGATCACGATCGTGCTCTGAGGAGACTTCCAATGCCCACTCGTGTGCTGGTCACCTACTACAGCGCCACCGGCTCGGTGCACCGCCTCGCCGAAGCCGTCCGGGCCGGCGCCGAATCCGACGGCGCCGAGGTGCGGTTGCGCCGGGTCGCCGAACTGGCCCCGCCCGAGGCGGTCGCGTCCAATCCGGACTGGGCGCAGCACAAGCAGGACACCGACGACGACGTCGCCATCGCCAGCCTCGACGACCTGGCATGGGCCGACGGCTACGCCTTCGGCACCCCGACCCGCTACGGGGCGCCGGCCGCGCAGCTCAAGCAGTTCATCGACACCGCGAGCAGCCTGTGGCACGAGGGAAAGCTCGCCGACAAGCCGGTGACCACCTTCGTGTCCTCGGCCGAGCAGCACGGCGGCCAGGAGGCCACCATCCTGTCCCTCAACAACGTCTTCTACCACTGGGGTTGCGTCATCGTCCCGCTCGGCTACACCGACGACGTCGTCTACGCCGCCGGCGGGAACCCGTACGGCACGTCCTGGCCGGCGGGCTTCCCGTCCACCATGCCGGACGAGGTCACCCTGGAGTGCGCCCGCTACCAGGGCCGCCGGCTGGCGCGGTTCGCCTCGGTGCTCGCCGCCGCCCGGGTCGCCGCCCCGACGCCGTGACCGTCACGGTCGACATCTGGTCGGACATCCACTGCCCGTGGGCGCTGGTCACGGTGCACCGGCTTCGCGCCGCCCGCGACAAGCACGGCCTCGACGTGGTCTTCGTGCCTCGTGCATGGCCGCTGGAGTGGGTGAACCGCCACGGCACGCCCCGGGACATCGTCGTCACCGAGACCGCCGCGCTGGCCGGCCACGAGCCGGCGCTGTTCAACGCCTACACGGCGGATTCGTGGCCGTCCACGTTCCTGCCGGCGTTCGAGCTGGTGGCGGCCGCCCGGCAGGTGCACGGCCTCAGGGCGGCCGAGGACGTCGACCACGCGCTTCGGCTGGCCTTCTTCCGGGACAGCGTCGACGTCAGCATCCAGGCCGGCCTGGAGACCGCGCTCGCCGACGTCCCCGGCATCGACGCTGACACCGTGATGGACGCGTGGCTGCGCACCGGCACGAGGTTGCCGGTCGTCGAGGACTTCGAAGCCAGCAAGGCTCTACCCATCCAGGGCAGTCCCCAGGTGTGCTGGCCCGACGGCACGACCACGCACAACCCGGGCATGACCGATCACCACTGGACCGGCGGCCTGGTCCGCATCGGCCACACCGACCCGGGCGCGGCCGAGCGGCTACTGCTCGACCGCCTGCCCCGGTGAATCCCACAGGTCGCAGTTGTGCTCGGCGCCGAGGTCACGGTCGGAGATGACGGCCGATCCGTCGGTGCGCAGCGACATCACCTGGGCCGAACCGTTGAAGCTGGGCCAGGTCGTCCATCCCGCCGCGCCGGGACGGCCGTCGCGCACGAAGGCTCCCCAGGCGTCCACCATGTCCGCGGCCAGCCGGCG
>DATJJB010000306.1:0-18645 GCA_035492655.1 Kutzneria sp.
TCGCGCTGCGCCGGCTTGATGTCGTACGTGCCGTCGGCACGCCCCGTCCACAGCACCGCCGGCGCGCCGGCGGCCTTCGTCGTCACGCGCACCTCGTCCGCGACCAGGAACGCCGACAGCAGGCCGATGCCGAACTGGCCCAGGAACTCGTGCCGCGCGAAGCCCAGCTCGTCCCGCTTGGAGCTGCGGCCGATGGTCGCCAGCAGTTCGTGCACCTGCGCCTCGGTCAGGCCGATCCCGGTGTCCGTCACGGTGATCGCGGCCGGCCTGGTCACCACGCTGATCGCCGCCCGCGCGTTCGGCACCTCGGCCCGCCGCGCCGTCACCGCGTCCACCGCGTTCTGCATCAGTTCGCGCAGGTACACCCGGGGACTCGCGTACAGGTGATGGCTGAGCAGGTCCACGACGCCGCGCAGGTCGACCTGGAACGTGCGGTTCACGGTGCTGACGTCCCCCTGGGTGGGTCGACAATGCCTGTTCCGGTTGGCCAGGGTAGATGGTCGGGCTGCGCCGTGCGGTCAAGTTTCGCGTACCGGGTACGCCGAATCCCGCAAATCGCACCCTTTTCGGCGACGTGCTCGCAGCGTGACCGTTCGTGCGATCTCCGTGTTCGACACGGCTGTGTGGCGAGGATCCCTCGGTTTTGCGGGGACGCGTAGGGTCGGGGGCGGACCGTCCGTGGACGAGGGGGGAGACCTTGCGCGAGATCACGTCTGTTGACGAGCTCACCGAGCTGGTGGGCGAGCCGGTCAAACGCGTCGCCGAGAAGGTTCGGCCCGCGCTGCACGAGCTGGACCGGCAGTGGCTGGCCGCGTCGCCGTTCTGCCTCGTCGCCACGTCCGCCGCCGACGGCAGCTGCGACGTGTCGCCCAAGGGTGATCCGCCCGGGTTCACCCTGGTGCTGGACGAGCGCACCATCGCCGTGCCCGACCGTCCCGGCAACCGCCGGGTCGACGGTTGGCACAACATCCTGTCCAACCCCCAGGTCGGGCTGCTGTACCTGATCCCGGGCCGCGGCGACACCCTGCGCGTCAACGGCCGGGCCCGGCTGCTCGCCGACGCGCCCTTCTTCGACGACATGATCGTCAAGAACAACCGTCCCAAGATCGTCATGCTGGTCGAGATCGACGAGGTCTTCCACCACTGCGCCAAGGCCTTCCTGCGCTCCGCGCTGTGGAACCCCGACACCTGGGAGCCCGCCGCCGTCGCTTCTCGGGCGGCCATCGCCAAGACCCTCGAACGCCCCGAGGACACCATGTCCGAGTTGGAGCGTTACTACGGCCCGTCCTACGCCGCCGGCCTCTACTGATCCGGGTCCGGTTCACGTCCGCGCCCGGGCGTGAACCGGACCCGGCCGGCCCGCGTCGGCTCCAGCGGCAAACCCACCATCACCGCGTTGACGGAAAACGCACACGCGCCTTGCCTTCACATCAACGTCGCCAACTCCTGAGTCAGGTTGGTCCTTGCTTGCGCCTCCCACTGGTCGCGGCCAGCGGGGGTGAGGAACAGCTTGTCCCGGTCCAGCAAGGAGTTCAGCACCCGGGTCCGTCCCACGCGCCATGCCTCGTCCGGGACGGCCGAATACTCCTGGCGCACCGCCGCCGCATAGGCGTCGTAGACCTCGACCGAGGAGCCGAGGACGGCGAGGTCGGCGTCCAACAGGGCGCAGGCGACGTGGTCGGCGGGATCGGCGGAGTGCTTGATGGTCATGAGGATCAGGTCCGCGACGCGGGAGGCGTGAGGTTCCAGGCCGGAGCGGGTGAGCCAGTCGCGGGCCCAGGCGGCGCTGAGTTGCTCGTCGGTGCCGGGGACGGCGTCGTAGACGACGTCGTGGGCGCAGGCGGCGAGGGTCAGGATGGCCTTTTCGTTGTCGGACAAGGGAACCAAGGTGACCGAGTCGCGGGCGACGGCGCGGGCGTGGGAGAGGTCGTGGTAGCGGCGGTGGGGCTCGCTGTAGCGCCCGACGATGTCGGTGGGCACGGGAGTGCCGCCGAGGGCGGAAATCGCTGTGTGCCAGGCGATGTCGGGCATAGTCTGCCGAGACTAGCAAAGGGGGCGGCAGGCGGTGGTGGCCTGGATGAGCGCGGCGGCGAAGAGGGTGCTGGGGGACGACCCGGTTCAGGAGGACCTGATGCCGGCGCTGACGAGCGTGGTCGACCAGGGCTGGTTCGAACTGGACGGGGCGTACCTGCTGAAGGCCTGGCACGAGAGCTACTACGGTCCACGCCAGGACGTGAAGAGTTACGAATTCGCGGTCAACGGCAGGGGAATCCCGGACCTGGACATCGAAGAGGCCGGCGATGCCAGGGCGAAGCGGCTGCTGGCAAGGGGCATCGTCTTCGCCCGGGCGGCGCTGCGACGGGCCCGGGCGGACATACCCCAGGCGGAGATCGCCGCGGAGGTGTCGGCGGCCCCGGTCCTGACGGATCCGGACCGGATCACCGGCTACGTGACGTTCTGGACAGTCCGCCCGGACGACTGGCCGGCGGTCGACCCGGGCGCTGAGGACATGGTGGTGCGGCTGTGATCTATGCCGACACCACGATCGACGTGAGGACGAAGCCGTCGCGGATGAGCCAGCGGCCGGAGAAACCGGTGACGGGGCCGGGGACGAGGATCCGCGCGGAAAACACCCCGTCGTCGAAGGTGAGCTCGGCCTCGGAGAAGTCGAGGAAGGCTCGGGCCAAGGGGAACCATGCCTTGTAGACGGACTCCTTGGCGCTGAACAGAAGACGGCCGTGGACGGAGCGCTCGGACGGCAGGGCGATGGCGTCGAGAACACCGTCGGGGAGGGGCTCGTCGGGTTCGGCGTCGATGCCGACGGTGAGGATGTCCCGGGAGAAGGCCAAAGCGGCGGCGCGGTAGCCGAGGCAGTGGGTCATGGAGCCGACAACGCCGGCAGGCCACTGGGGAGCGCCGCGCTCGCCGGGTAGCACAGGAGAAGCCGGCAGACCGAGGGACTTCATGGCCTGACGGGCGCAGTAACGCACGGTGGAGAACTCCCGGCGGCGCTTGTCGACGGCGCGGGAGATGACGGCTTCCTCGGCGGGGAAGAGCTCCACCGCGGAGTGGTCGTCGAAAGCCTCGGCGTGGGCCACCGAAGGCGGCAGCAGCTCCTCGATCACGGCTTCACCGGCAGGATCTGGCGCAGCCACCCGTCGGTGCGCCCCCACTTCTTCCACTCCCGCGGATAGCCCACGGAAACCTCCTCGAACCGCACGTCGTCGTAATGGGTGGTCCGCGGGATGTGCAGGTGCCCGTAGACGGAACACGCGGAACGGAAGCGGAGGTGCCAGTCGGCGGTGAGCACGGTGCCGCACCACTGGGCGAACTCGGGGTAGTACATGACCCGCGTGGGCTCCCGGACCATGGGCCAGTGGTTGATCAGCACGGTCGGCAGCTCGGGCGGCAGCGCGGACAGCCGCTTCTCGGTGAGCTCGACGCGAGCCTCGCACCAGGCCTCACGGCTGGGGTAGGGGTCGGGGTGCAGGAAGTACTCGTCGGTGCAGACGACGCCGGCCTCGTGGGCCTTGGCCAGCGCCTCCTCCTTGTTGGACGTGCCCTCGGGACGGAAGGTGTAGTCGTACAAGAGGAACAGCGGCGCGATCACGACGGGACCGCCGTCGCCGGACCAGATCGGGTAGTCGTCCTCGGGCGTGACGACGTCGAGCCGACGGCACATCTCGACCAGGTGCTCGTAGCGCTCGACGCCCCGCAGCTGCACCGGATCGTCCTTGGGCGTCCACAGCTCGTGATTGCCGGGCACCCAGATGACCTTGGCGAAGCGCTCCCGCAGCAGCCCCAGCGCCCACTCGATGTCCGAGGACGTCTCGCCGACATCGCCGGCGACGATGAGCCAGTCGTCGGCCGACTCGGGGCGCAGCCCATCGGTGATCGTCCGGTTCTCCTCGTACGCGACGTGCAGGTCGCTGACCGCGAGCAGCTTCACCAGTCGATCGTAGGCAATCCAGGGGGTCAGGGGTGGGTGTGTGACGAATTGCCGGTGATGTGTGCGAGAACGGCTAGCACCCGCCGGTTGTCGTCGTCGGAGGCGGCCAGCCCGAGCTTGCCGAAGATGGCGGCGATGTGCTTGCTCACGGCGCTGTCGGACAGGTGCAGCCGCTGCGAGATGGCCGCGTTGGACCGCCCCTCGGCCATCAGTTCCAGCACCTCACGCTCCCGAGGGCTCAACCTGGCCAGCGGCGGTGTCCCGGCGATCAGCTTGGTCACGACGTCAGGGTCCATGGCGGTGCCGCCGGCGGCCACGCGCCGCAGGGCGTCCACGAACTGCTCGTCGTTGAACACCCGGTCCTTGAGCAGGTAGCCGACGCCGGCACCGCCGTCAGCCAGCAGCTCACGGGCGTAAAGCTGCTGCACGTGCTGCGAGAGCACGACGACCGGCAGGCCGGGATGGGTGCGCCGGGCCTCGATGGCGGCCCGAAGGCCCTCGTCGGTGAAGGTGGGCGGCAGCCGCACGTCGACGACGGCCACGTCGGGCCGGTGCTCGATCAGCGCGGCCAGCAGCTCGGGCCCGGACTCCACGGCGGCCACCACCTCGAAGTCGTACGCCTCCAGCAGCCGGGTCAGTCCGGCTCGGAGGAGGTAGACGTCCTCCGCGATGACAACGCGCACGGGATCTCCATCGTCAGTGTCGTGGGTCCGCCGACGGGACTGCGCACGTCCAGGACCCCGTCGAAGGTACCGAGCCGCCGCCGCACGCCGAGCAGCCCGGTTCCGCCGGCCGGATCGGCGCCGCCGCGGCCGTCGTCGTGCACGGTGATGCGCAGCAGCTCGTCAAAGTGCACGTCGATCCGAATCCGCGATGCGCCGGAGTGCTTGGCGGCGTTGGTGAGCAGCTCGCGTACGGCGAAGAAGGCGGCCGACTCGACCGGCGGATCGAGCCGTCCGGGCAGGTCAGCGGCAACCTCGACGTCCAGCGGGCAGTCCAGCGCCGCGACCCGGATCGCGTCGGCGAGACCTCGCTCGGCCAGCACCGGCGGATGGATGCCGTGCACCAGCTCGCGGATCTCGTTCAGCGCGACCGAGGTGTTCTCACGGACCTCGACGATCAGCCGACGAGCCGTCTCCGGATCCCGGTCCAGCAGCCGTTCCACGGTCCGCAGCGCCATGCCCATCGCCACCAGCCGGCCTTGGGCACCGTCATGCAGGTCCCGCTCGATCCGCCGCAGCTCGGCGGCCTGCGTGTCGACGGCGTCGGCCCGGGTCTCGGTCAGCCGCTGCACCCGCCGGGCCAGCCGGGCCGACTTGGTCGGCGCAAGGAGCACGGACGTCCAGCGGTCGTGCCAGCGCCGCAACGTCGGCCCGATGACCAGCGCCAACACGCTCGCGGCGAACCCGAGCGGCGCGAGCCACCAGGTCTGGTCGTGCCGCCATAGAAGGGTCACCGCCGTCGTCACCTGGGCGAATCCCCACAGCAAAGCGGCGCACGGGGCCGCCAGCAGCGTCAACGTCACCAAGGGGTTGACCAGCATCCACAGGAAGTCCCGTCCGGAGGCCGGATCTCCGGTCAGCCAGTACAGCCGGGCCAGGCGGACCGGGATCGTCGGCGACCGGAACAGCCGCCGCCCGACCCGGTACCGGCCGTCCGGTTCGGGCCTCGGCACCGGCGGGGCCGGTCGATACGGCTCGTCGACGCCGACCCGCCGCCGGTAATAGTTGGTGTAGCCACGGGAGTTCTCGATCAGCACGATCAACGGCCACGTGACGCCGACCAGCGCCAGCGCCGCCGAGACCAGCTGCAACGCCGCCAGCAGCAGCCCGGCCAGCGACTGCGCCGCCAGCTGCGCGCCGTCCAGGATCAGCACCACCCGGTCCTTGACCCAGTTCGGCCACGGTCGGCGCGCCCCGAGCAGCGCCCGCGTCCACCGACCGTGCCAGCGCAGCCCTCGCCGCCCGACGATCACCGTCGCCAGCCCCAGCGCCGTGCCGACGACCGGATTGACCACCAGCCACAACAGGTCCAGCCAGGTCGCACCGTCGGAAGACAGCCAGTGGGCCCGTTGCCGGTACGCCGGCAGGTGCGGCCGGCGATACAGCCGTCGCCGCACCTCGTACATGCCGTCAGGCCTGGGGCGAGGCGGTGGCGGCACCGGGTCGTACGGGTCGGCGATCGGCACCTCGCACCAGTCGCCGGCCAACCGCCGCGCGGCCACCGGCCAGCGGCGGATCCACAGCACGACCGGCGTCACCCCGAGCACCAGCGCCACCAGGTCCACGGCGGCCAGCGCCGGACCGACCGCCGCCAACGCGGCCAGCCCCAACCCCCGCAGCCGTGCCATGTCCCGAGTGTGGCCGATCCACCGGCACGTCGGCAGTGCAGCTACCTCCACACCTGGCGGTCACGGGCCTAGGCTGCCCCGGTGGCGGACTTCGACGAGATCAAGGCCGCGTTCTGGGGCGACGGCACGTACGACGTGCACGCGCCGCTGACCGACGCTCTAGTCCGGGAGGCCGAGGCCGTGCTCGGCGTGCGACTGCCGGTGGCGCTGCTCGACCTGCTCCGCGTGCGGAACGGCGGCATGGTCGCCTGCGGCCGGCGTCGGTACCCGACCACCGCGCCCACCTCCTGGGCCGACGACCACGTGCCGCTGCCCGACCTCATGGGCATCGGCCACACCAGGGGCGTGACCTCGCTGCTCGACGTCCCGGACCTGGTCGAGGAGTGGGGACTGCCGACCGGCGTGGTGCCGATCTCCGGCGACGGCCCGACCTGGGTCGCGCTGGACTACCGCCGAACCGGCGAGCCCACGGTGGTGTGGCTGGAGAACGGCCGGGAACTGGCGCTGGCCGCGGACTTCCGGTCGTTCGTCGAGGGCCTCACAGGTCGATGACGGCGATGCCCCGTTCCCGCAGGCTGCCGAGATAGAGCTTGCCGTTGTGCTGCCGGACGCCGGTGACCATGTGATAGCCCGGCGCTGACGTCTGGAGGTCGTGCACGATCCGGCCGGTGTCGTCGACGGCGACGACCCAGGTCGTGCGCACTTCGAGCTTGGTCAGCAGGGCCGGCGGCAGCGCCCAGGTTGCCTTGCGCAGCACCGGATACCGCGAGGTCCGGTCCAGCACCGGATTGCGCGGCGTGGCCAGCGCGACCCAGATCACACCGTCCTGACCGGTGCTCAGGTTGTCCGGGATGCCCGGCAGGTTGTCGACGAGCACGTCGCTGCGGCCGGAATCCAGCCACACCCGCCGGATCCGGTACGAGCCGGTCTCCGCGACCGCCACGTACGACTCGTCGGCCGACAACGCGACGCCGTTGGCGAACTGGAGGCCGTCCAACAGCTCGGTGACCTCGCCGGACACGTCCCGACGCAGCAGCCGGCCGGTGCCGCCGTGCTCCAGCAGGTCGGCCATGAAGTGCTCGAGGCCGAACCGCTGGGTCGAATCCGTGAAGAACACCGTGCCGTCCCGGGCGACGGCCGCGTTGTTGCACAGGTTGAGCGGCCTCGTGGCCGCCACCGCCCCTGCCGTGACCAGTGGCTCGACCGAGCCACTTTCGGGATCCACCGCCAGCAGCCCGGCCCGGGCGTCGCACACCAGCAGCCGCCCGTCGCCGAGCAGCTCGATGCCCAGCGGCCGGCCCCTGGTCTCGGCGACCACGTCGATACGGCGGCCTTCGTCGGACAGCCGCAGAATCCGGCCGTCGTCGACCCCGGTCAGCAGGCGGCCCTGCTCGTCGACGAGCACGTCCTCGGGGCCGGTGCCGTTGACCGCCAGCACCTGCGGCGCCGGCATCGGCGGCGAGCTGTCGGATCGCCGGGACCGCTCGGGCGCGACCGGCGGCTGCCAGACCGCGGGACTGATGGACGGACGAGCCATCGCCACTCACTCCTCGCCGAGGAACGCCTTGCGGATGTCGTCGATGCCCGCTCTCGCCGCCAGCAGCTGGCGCAGCAGGATGCGCGCCTTGACCGGGCTGAGGAAGCCGGCCCCGATCAGGCCGCGCCGCAGCAGGTCCTGCTCCGAGCCCGGGAAGCCGTACGTCTCGGCCAGCACCGGACCGGCTCCGGTCCGCGAGGCCAGGATCACCGGCATCCGCTGGGCCAGCGCGGTCAGCGGCTCGACCATGGCCAGCGGCACGTGACCGGCGCCGAAGGCCGCCACGACCAGGCCGTCCACCACGTCGCCGATCGCCCCGAGCAGCGCCCCGTCGTCGCCGAGGGTCACCGTGACCAGGCCGATCGTCGGCTGCGGCGCGCCCTGCGGCACGTACACCTTCAGCACGTCGGCCGGCCGGTTCAGCAGCCGGAACTTGCCCTCGACGACGTAGCCGATGGGCCCGGTGTTCGGTGACACGAAAGCGCCGATGCTGGCGCTGTGCGCCTTCGACACGTATCTCGCGGCGTGGACCTCGTCGGCGAACACCACCACGCAGCCCAGCCCGTCAGCCTGCTCGCTGGCCGCCACCTGGACCGCGGCGAGCAGATTGGCCGGACCGTCCGCGCCGGCCAGCGACGGGTTGCGCATCGCGCCGGTGACCACCACCGGCGCGCCGTCCAGCACGCTCGTGTCGAGGAAGAACGCCGTCTCCTCGATGGTGTCGGTGCCCTGCGTGACCACCACGCCGCGGGCCCCGGCGTCGATCTCGGCGGTGATCAGCTCGGCCAGCGCGGTCAGGTCGTCGAAGCCGACCGAGGCCCCCGGCAGCGCGCGGAACGCGATCGTGCGGAGTTTTATGTCGACCTTGTCCAGACCGGGCACGGACGCCAGCAGCTCGTCGACGTCGAGCGCCGGCACGGCCCCCGTGCTGCCGTCGGCCGGCCGGGCCATGGCGATGGTTCCACCGAGCGCGATCACCGTCACGAAGTCGGTCACCTGCACTGGCGTACCACATGCGCTGCCTCACCGATACCCCGGCGAATGCAGGGAAGGACGCCTTACCTGCATCCAGTGCAGGTAAGGCGTCCTTCGCTGCATCACTGGGTCCGGGCGGCGAGCCAACGTGACAGGTCGGCCTCGGCCTCCGCCTTGCGCGCCGGGTTGCGCAGCACGGCGGCGTGTCGCCAGATCTGCACCTGGAGCCACCGGATCTCGCGGCACACGGCCAGCAGCTCGGCGTCGTACGGACCCGGGTAGGCGGCCAGCGCCTGCGCGCCGTCCAGCAGCGTGGTCCGGGCCATCACCGCCAGGTCCCACTCCAGCGGCCCGCGCCACGTGTCCTCGAAGTCGTTCCAGACCAGACCGTCCGCGGTCACCAGCACGTTGCCGGGGTGGGCGTCGCCGTGCAGCGGCTGCCCGCCGGCCGGCAGCAGTGCCGACAGTCGCTCGTGTTCCGCTCGCAGCGTCTCGGCGTGCTCGCCGAGCAGCGGCAGCCCGAGCAGGACGTCGTCCAGCGGCCCGCTGGCCGGCAGCGGACCGGGGTAGTCGGCCAAGGCCCGGTGAAGATCGGCCAACGACTCGGCGAACTCACTCGGCTTGATCGATGCAGCAGAGTGGGGCACGAATCGCCAGAACGTCATCGTCCGGCCATCGTGGACGATCGGGCCGCGAGGCAGCTCGTCACTGGGGACGACAACGGGAAAGCCGTGTCCGACCAGGTGGTCCACCAGCGCGACCTCGCGGGCGAACCAGTCCGCGACCGGGGTGCGGACCAGGCTCGTGGTGCCGGCGACGCGGGCCACGACCGGCGCCGGGCGCAGGTGGACCAGCACGTTGCTGCCGTTCTTGAGCACCTCGGGCTCGGTCGACCGGACCCCGTGGGCCGCGGCATAGGAGACCGCCGCCCGAATCGCCTGTTCCATGCCGGAACATGCTGTCACGGACCGTGACGGGGGTCACTCGATTTCCCCAGTGCCGGCCCAGCCGAGCTGACCTGATCTCGCCGGTCTACGATCCCAGGTGGTTTCCCGAGATGACACTGGCTGGAGGCATCGTGACGGCCGTAGCACCGCAGCCGATCGCTACGCGTCCTTATCCGACGCGCACGACGGTGAAGGGTTCCCTCCTGCTGCGGTTGTTCCGTACTACGGACCACAAGCAGATCGGAATCATGTACCTGGTCACCTCGTTCGCCTTCTTCATCATCGGCGGCGCGATGGCCCTGCTCATGCGGACCGAGCTGGCCCGGCCCGGGCTGCAGTTCCTGTCCCAGGAGCAGTTCAACCAGCTGTTCACCATGCACGGCACGATCATGCTGCTGCTGTACGCGACGCCGATCGTGTTCGGCTTCGCCAACTTCGTGCTGCCGCTGCAGATCGGCTCGCCCGACGTGGCGTTCCCGCGACTGAACGCGTTCGCCTACTGGGCGTACCTGTTCGGCGGCACCATCGTGGTGGCCGGCTTCCTGACCCCGGGCGGCGCGGCCGACTTCGGCTGGTTCGCCTACACCCCGCTGTCGGACATGGTCCACTCGCCGGGCGTCGGCGCGGACATGTGGATCACCGGTCTGATCCTGGGTGGTCTCGGCACCATCCTCGGCGGCGTCAACATGATCACCACGGTGGTCTGCCTGCGCGCCCCCGGCATGACCATGTTCCGGATGCCGATCTTCACCTGGAACATCCTGGTCACCTCGATCCTCGTGCTGCTGGCCTTCCCGATCCTGACCGCGGCCCTGTTCGGCCTGCTGGCGGACCGGCACCTCGGCGCGCACGTGTTCGACCCGGCCAACGGCGGCGTGATCCTCTGGCAGCACCTGTTCTGGTTCTTCGGCCATCCCGAGGTCTACATCGTCGCGCTGCCGTTCTTCGGCATCGTGTCCGAGATCTTCCCGGTGTTCAGCCGTAAACCGCTGTTCGGCTACAAGGGCCTGATCTACGCCACGCTGGGCATCGCCGCCCTGTCGGTGACGGTGTGGGCCCACCACATGTACGCCACCGGCGCGGTGCTGCTGCCGTTCTTCTCCTTCATGACCTTCCTGATCGCGGTCCCGACCGGTGTGAAGTTCTTCAACTGGATCGGCACCATGTGGAAGGGGCAGCTGACCTTCGAGACGCCGATGCTGTTCAGCGTCGGCTTCCTGATCACCTTCCTCTTCGGCGGTCTGACCGGCGTGCTGCTGGCCGCGCCGGCCATCGACTTCCACGTCTCCGACTCGTACTTCGTGGTGGCGCACTTCCACTACGTGCTCTTCGGCACCATCGTGTTCGCCACCTACGCCGGCATCTACTTCTGGTTCCCGAAGATCACCGGCCGGATGCTGGACGAGGGTCTGGGCAAGCTGCACTTCTGGACCACGTTCATCGGCTTCCACACCACCTTCCTGGTCCAGCACTGGCTGGGCGCGGAGGGCATGCCCCGCCGGTACGCCGACTACCTGTCCAGCGACGGCTTCACCACGCTGAACACCATCTCCACCATCGGCGCGTACATCCTGGGCGCCTCCACGCTGCCGTTCCTGTGGAACGTGTTCCGCAGCTACCGGTACGGCGAGGTCGTCGAGGTGGACGACCCGTGGGGCTACTGCAACTCGCTGGAGTGGGCGACGTCCTGCCCGCCGCCGCGGCACAACTTCACCTCGCTGCCCCGGATCCGCTCCGAGCGCCCGGCGTTCGAGCTGCACTACCCGCACATGGTCGAGCGGCTGCGGCTGGAGGCGGAGTACGGCCACATGCCGGCCCCGTCCGAGGCGCTCACCGCGGCCGTCACGGGCAGCGACGACCCGACGGAGAAGTGACCGTCAGCTGAACATCTGACCAAGCGGGCCCCGGTGATCACGGACACACCGGGGCCCGCTTGTATTTCCGGCAAACTGTCCGGGTGACCAGTTCCCACACAGCCACGGTCCTGATCACCGTCACCGGACCGGACAAGCCCGGCGTGTCGTCGGTGCTGTTCGCGGTGCTGACCCGGCACGGCGTCGAGGTGCTCGACGTCGAGCAGGTGGTGATCCGGGGCAAGCTGGTGCTGGGTGTGCTGGTCAACGCCGACCGCGACCCCGAGGGCCTGCAGGAGACCGTCGAGCAGGCGATGGCCAGCGTGGCGATGAACGTGGACGTGGAGATCGGGGCCGATCCGCGCAGCTCGTCCCAGCAGGGCTCCAGCCACGTGCTCGTGGTGATGGGCCGGCCGGTGACCGCCCGTGCTTTCACCGAGGTCGCCCGCAAGCTGGCCGCGCTGGGCGTGAACATCGACGCCATCCACCGCGTCGCCGACTACCCCGTCACCGGCCTTGAGCTGCGGGTTTCCGTGCCGGACGACACCGCGGAGCAGGACGCCCTGCTGCGCAACGCCGTCGCCGAGATGTCCTCCCGGGTGAACCTGGACGTGGCCGTGGAGCGGGCCGGGCTGACCCGGCGGGCCAAGCGACTGGTCGTCTTCGACGTGGACTCCACGCTCGTGCAGGGCGAGGTCATCGAGATGCTGGCCGCCCGGGCCGGCTGCGAGGACAAGGTCCGCGAGATCACCGAGGCCGCCATGCGCGGCGAGCTGGACTTCGCCCAGTCGCTGGAGCGGCGGGTCGCGCTGCTGGCCGGGCTGCCCGAGTCGGTGCTGGACGACGTCGCCGCCCAGCTCGAGCTCACCCCCGGTGCCCGCACCACCGTCCGCACGCTCAAGCGGCTCGGTTTCCGCTGCGGCGTCGTCTCCGGTGGCTTCACCCGGGTCATCCGTGGCCTGGCCGACGAGCTCGGGCTGGACTTCTGCATGGCCAACCAGCTCGAGGTGGCCGACGGGCGGCTCACCGGGCGCACCACCGGCCGGGTCATCGACCGCGCCGGCAAGGCCCAGGCCCTGCGCGAGTTCGCCGACGCCTATCACATCCCGCTGGCCCAGTGCGTCGCCGTCGGTGACGGGGCCAACGACATCGACATGCTCTCGGCCGCCGGCATGGGCGTCGCCTTCAACGCCAAGCCCGCCCTGCGTGAGGTCGCCGACGCCGCCCTGTCGCACCCGTTCCTCGACGCCGTGCTCTTCGTGCTCGGCGTCACCCGCGCCGAGGTCGAGGCCGCCGACGCCGCCGACGGTCTGGAACCATTGCGCCTGTGAACGTGCTTCAACCGCTTGCCGACCGCTACGCCTGGTGGCTCCGGCGACCCGAGCCCCAGGACACCTCCGACGAGGATCCCTCGGAGGTGCGGGCCATGCCGATCGTGCTGCGCATCGAGAAGGCCGCGCCGCCCGCGCGGACGGCGTTGCTGGAGGCGGCCGCCGCGGCGGCGATCGCCGTCTGCCTCGATCCCCGGGCCACGGAGCCCGAGGGGGAGTGGCATGCCGAGGTCGCGGCGTGGATCGACGGCCGGATCCGGAAGGTGTCGCGGCGGGCCCGTGGGGCGCACTGGGAGGCCGTGCAGGCGTTGCCCGGCGTGACCGTACGGGTCGGGGACGCCGAGGCGCGGGCGTTGCTGCCGTGGAAGGTGGCCGAGACGCCGTACGAGGTGAAGCGCCTCCAGATCACCGGCAGTGAGCTGCCGCTCGACGAGCCCGGTCCGGCGGCGGCCGACGTGCCGGTGCTGTGGATCAATCCCGACGTGCCGATGACCGCCGGCAAGGCCGCCGCTCAGGTCGGCCACGCCACGATGCTGCTGGCCGCCCTGCTGCCGCCGTCAGCGCTGGCCAGCTGGCAGGCCGCCGGATTCCCTTGCGCCGTCAGGACTCCTGAGCCTGCCGACTGGAAGCTTCTGGTCCCCGGTGACGATCCCGCCGGGGCGTGGCAGTCCCGCGGCGTCGTGGCCGTTCGGGACGCCGGCTTCACCGAGGTCGCCCCCGGCACCGTCACCGTCGTCGCCCAGCGGGCGTCGTCGTGACCGTGTCCGTCCGCCGCGTCGGTGACGGCCGCTTCGTCGCGACCGCGCCCGGCGGGGCCACCGTCGAGATCGGTGGTGCCGGCTTCTCGCCCGTCCAGCTGCTCGAAGCCGCCCTCGCCGCCTGCGCCGCCATGACCGCCGAGCAGCTCATCGTTCGTCGCACCCAGGCCGACTTCACCGTCACCGCCACCGGCGACGAGGCCGCCCATGAGGTCAGCAGCGTCGACCTCGCCTTCGACCTTCCGGCCGACGAGCCCCTGGCCACCGTGATCCCCAGGGCCGTGGCCCGGGAGTGCAAGGTCAGCCGGACCGTCGAGCACGGCGCCCCGGTCACCGTCCGCCTCGAGGGCTGAGTAACCGCAGGTAGTCCGGTGTCCTCGCGCGCCGTTGAGCGCCGTCGGATAACGCCAATGTTTCTTTCCAAAGACGCCATGTACCTCGATCGACTGGCGATGCTTGACGACCTGAGGCAATAAGACCAAAATTCGCTGGCGAAACTCGGCGTGTGGAGGTCGACGATGACCAACGAGGTGCAGCAGGCGAAGCGGCCGGTCAGCGCGGCGCTGGCCGGCCCCTACGGCCACCCGTTCCATCCGATGCTGGTCACGGTGCCGATCGGGGCGTGGGTGGCGGCACTGGTGTTCGACATCGCGTCGCGGTTCGTGGCGGAGCCGGGATTCCTGGCTCAGGGCGCGCTGTGGCTGATCGCGATCGGCCTGCTGGGCGCGCTGGCCGCGGCCATGGTCGGCTTCCTCGACCTGTTCGCGATCCCGACCGGCACGCCGGCCTTCCGCACCGGGCTGACCCACATGAGCCTGAACCTGACGGTCACCGTCGGCTACGTGGCGAACTTCCTGTGGCGGCGGGCCGCGGACACCCCGAACGCCCCGGTCGGCCTCGGCCCGCTGCTGCTGTCGGTGGTCTGCCTGCTGCTGTTGGCCGCGGCCGGCTACCTCGGCGGCAAGCTCGCCTACCACTACGGCGTGCGGGTGGCCGACGAAGCCACCCAGGCCGACGGCTTCCGCCGCTGACTTTCCTCTCCCACCACGGAACAAGGAGTACCGACATGGCTGTCACCGCACTGATCACCTGGCTGCTCACCGCCATCGGCGGCTTCGTCATGCTGGGCATGTGGATCGCCAAGGGCGGCCTGCGCCAGCCCCGCACCAGCCACTTCCCGCCGGTGGTGATCTTCGGCCACTTCGCGCTGGCCGCGGCCGGCCTGGTCGTGTGGATCGTCTACCTGCTGTTGGCCACCCAGTCGCTGGCCTGGATCTCGTTCGTGCTGCTGCTGCCGGTGGCCCTGCTGGGTTTCGTGATGCTGTTCCGCTGGATCCCGGTCCACCGCGCCCGTGCGGCGGTGGCCACCGGCGGTCCCGGCACGACCGGCGCGGCCGACCAGGCCCCGGCCGAGCGCAGTTTCCCGCTGGTGATCGTGCTCGGCCACGGCCTGTTCGCGGTGATCACGCTCGTGCTGGTGCTGCTGGTCGCGCTCAAGGTCTAAAACCGGTAGGCCGGACCGCATCCGGCTTGCTAGCCTGCGCGGGACCGCGGCACCAGTTGAGGAGGTGAGACCCATGAACGTTCGCACGTGGGTGCTCCCCTCGTCGTCACGGTCGGGCGATTGACCTAGCGGTCTCGCCGGGAGCGCCCTCGTAGAGGCACTCCCGAAAGGCACGACCATGACTTCCTTGCGTTTCACCGCCCGTACGACGTCGGACGGCGTCGTCGAGCGCGACTTCACCGTTGGCGAGGTCCCCGGCGTGCTCTGGTCGCCCGTCTCTGGCCCCGATCACGCCCCGGTGGTGCTGATGGGGCACGGCGGCGGCCTGCACAAGAAGACGCCGGCCCAGCGGGCCCGGGCCGTCGAGACGGTGACCAGGTGGGGTTTCCACGTGGTGGCCATCGACGCGCCCGGGCACGGCGAACGCCCGCTCGCGGCCGAGGACGAGCAGGTCCGCGACGAGTTCAAGCAGGCCATGAAGACCGGCGACATCGAGCGGTTCCGCAAGGTCAGCGTCGGCTACGCGCTCTCGCTGGCCGAGCGGGCGGTGCCGGAGTGGCAGCAGACCCTGGACGCCGTCCAGGAACTGCCGGAGATCGGCGCCGAGGCGCCGATCGGCTACGGCGGCGGCATCTCACTGGGCACCGCGATCGGCGTGCCGTTGGTGGCGGCCGATTCCCGTATCTCGGCGGCCATCTTCGGCGGCGGCTTCTTCACGTACGAGGAAGAACTCGCGGCGGCCCGGCACATCACCGTCCCGGTGCTGTTCCTACTGCCGTGGGACGACCAGTACGTGGATCGCCAGGACGGCCTGGCGTTGTTCGACGCCTTCGCCTCCACGGAGAAGACGTTGCACGCCAACCCGGGCGACCACCGAACCATCCGCTGGCACGGCGTTGACGGCGGGTTCCTGGCCCGCCATCTCGGCTAGGCGGTCGCCGCGGCGTCCAGGCGCTTGAGGGCGGCGCGCACCACTTCCGGGTCGTGCGTGGTCCAGAACGGCGGCAGCGAAGCGCGCAGGAAGCCGCCGTAACGGGCGGTGGCCAGCCTCGGATCGAGGATGGCCACCACGCCCTTGTCGTTGGTGGAGCGCAGCAGCCGGCCGGCGCCCTGGGCCAACAGCAGCGCGGCGTGCGTGGCGGCGACGGTGAGAAAACCGTTGCCGCCACGGGCTTCCACCGCCCGCTGCCGGGCCGAGGCGAGCGGGTCGTCCGGGCGAGGGAACGGAATCCGGTCCACCACAACGAGTTGCAGCGAGTCGCCGGGCACGTCCACGCCCTGCCACAGGGACAGCGTGCCGAACAGGCAGCAGCGCACGTCCTCGGCGAACTTCTTGACCAGCTGGGCGGTCGAGTCCTCGCCCTGGCACAGCACCGGATACTCGATGCGGGACCGGATGGCCTCGGTGGCCTGCTTGGCCGCGCGCATCGACGAGAACAGGCCGAGGGTCCGCCCGCCGGCGGCGTTGACCAGGTCGACGAGCTCGTCGACGTAGGCCGGCGGCAGTCCGTCCCGGCCGGGCGTGGGCAGATGCCTTGCCAGGTAAAGGATTCCGCTGCGGCCGTGCTCGAACGGGGAGCCGACGTCCATGCCGCTCCAGCGCGGCGAGCTCAGGTCCGACGGCGCTTCCTTCTCGGTGGCGGTCGCGTCGACCACGGGAACCTGGCTGGCGGCAGGCAATCCCCATTGCCGGGCCAGCGCGTCGAAAGTGCCGCCGAGGGTGAGCGTGGCCGAGGTCAGCACGGTGGTCCGCGGCGCGAACAGCCGTTCCCGCAGCAGGCCGCCGACGCCCAGCGGCGCCACCTTCACGGTCGGCGGCTTGCTGTCATCCCGGAAATCGCCGGCCAGCCACACCACATCCCGCCGATGGGCCTCGTCCTCGTCGAACGCCTCCAGCAGCCGCACAGCCGTGTCGTGGATCTCGTCCAGCAGGGCCAGCGCCAGCTTCCGGCCGACGGCGCCCTCGGGATCCTCCTTGCGCTCCGGCCCCAGAGCGGTGATGCAGCGGTGCGACGAATCCCGCACCGCCGCCAGGGCTCCGGCCAGCGCTTTCGGCATCGCGTCGAGCCGGCCGATCGGCATCTCCGACAGCACGATCTCCAGGCCCTCGCCGGCCTCGGACAGCTGGTCGGCGACGTCGTCCTCGATCTGCCGCCCGCACCGCCGCACGGCGATGGCCAGCGCCGCGGTGGACAGCTCGGCCGTGGCCACCGACGTCACCCGGTCCACCAGGTCGTGCGCCTCGTCCACGATCACGAGATCGTGCACCGGCAACACCTTGTAGCCCTCAAGCGCGTCGATCGCCAGCAGCGCGTGGTTGGTCACCACCACGTCCGCCCGGCCGGCCTCGGCCCTCGCCCGCTCGGCGAAGCAGTCGACGCCGATCGGGCACTTGGACACGCCGAGACATTCCTTGGCGCTGACCGAAAGCTGCCGCCAGGCCTGGTCGCTGACGCCCGGCACCAGCTCGTCCCGGTCACCTGTCTCGGTGTCCGACGACCACTCGTGCAGGCGGGCCACGTCCCGGCCCAGCCGCGAGATCGCGAACGGGTCGAACAGCCCCTCGTCCTCCGGCTCGTCCGGCGCCCCCGAGTGCACCCGGTGCATGCACAGGTAGTTGCGGCGGCCCTTGAGGATCGCGAACGTCGGCTCCCGCCCCAGCGTCTTCTTCAGCGCCTTCGCCAGCCTCGGCAGGTCCCGGTCCACCAGCTGCCGCTGCAACGCGATCGTGGCCGTCGACACCACCACCGTCGCCTCTTCCGCCACCGCGTGCCGCACCGCCGGCACCAGGTAGCCCAACGACTTCCCGGTGCCCGTGCCCGCCTGCACCGCCAGGTGCTCGCCCGTCCGGATCGCCCGCTCGACGGCCAGCGCCATCTCCACCTGCCCGGGCCGCTGCTTGCCGCCGAGGGCTTCCACGGCTTCGGCGAGCAGTTCTTCGACTGAGGGCAGTTCCGGCACGGCGAAGACGTTACCCGCTCACCCTGACAGGCCTACGCAGCGCCGAGCGCCGTGGCGATCGCGTCGCGCACCGCGCCGTCCGACGGCGGCGAAACCCCCTGCTCCGCAGCCAATTCAGCCAGCGAGCACATTGTCACGCCGGGCAGCGCGCACGCCGTGAAGTCGCGGTACACCGACATGTCCGGGTCCACGTTGACGGCGAATCCGTGGCTGGTCACACCGCGCCGGATCCGCATGCCGATCGACACGAGCTTGCGGTGGTCCGGCGTCCACACCCCGACCAGGCTGCTCTCCCCGGCCGGCGTGTCCCGGCGGATGGTCGCGAACCCCACCGCGGCGAGCGCCTCGATCAGCCCGTTCTCCACCCACCGCACGATGTCCACCGGCCCGCGCCGGCGCACGTCGACCACCAGGTACCCGACCAGCTGCCCCGGCCCGTGATACGTGGCGTACCCGCCCCGATCCACCTCCACCAGCTGC
>DATJJB010000307.1:0-19756 GCA_035492655.1 Kutzneria sp.
TCCTCCAGCGAACGGAACCGGCTGGCCCATGGCTCGTCGAACAGGGAGTGGCCGAAGCGGTTGCGGTGCAAGTCGTCCCGGAGCGGCTGAAGGGAGGTCAAGGCCATCTTGACGGCTCGGGTCTCCTGGCCGGAGGGGGAGAACGCGGTGGCGGAGCCGAGCGGGACCTGGCCGGCCTCGACGGCGGCGGCGTAGGTCTGCCAGTTGACGTCGGTGATGGCCTCGGACCGCCGGCAGCTGGAGCTCCCGCCGAGCCCGATGGCGACCTCGGCGTCCTGGCGGTCCTGGTCGACCATGATGGACTTCCACTTCTCCGGCCCGATCCCGTTGGCGGCGAAGTACATCGTGGGATGCTCGACGTATCCGGCAGCGCGCAGACCTTCGGTCAGCACGGACCGCATCTCGTACTGCTCGTCCAGCGTCGGCCAGAAGTGGCCGTCGCGTTCAAGACGAGAGCGGTAGCTGTCGACCTGCCACGCGGCGGGCTTCTCGCCGGCGACGCCGGTCCGGGTCTCGGCGTACGACTTGAGGTGCAACTTGGTGCACACCACCGAGTTCACGCCGGTCTCCAGCACGACGTCGAGATCACGGCGCACGCTGTCCACGGTCTGGTCCAGCAGCCCATACATCAGGTCGATGCTGATCCGCTCGAACCCTACCCGCTGCGCCGTGCGGATGAAGTCCACGCACATCTGGGACGTGTGCTCCCGCCCGCACAGCTTCAACACCGGGTCGTCGAAGGACTGCACGCCGCAGGACAGCTTGGTGCAGCCCAAGGAGGCCAGCAACTCCAGCTTCTCGACGGTGAACGTGCTGGGGTCGCCCTCGAACCGGACCGTGGTCTCGGGGCCGAAGGCGAAGTGCGAGCGGTAGAACTCCAACAGCCGGGCGATGTCCGCCGCCGGCAGCAGCGACGGGGTGCCGCCGAAGACGTTGAACTCGCCGATCGGGGCCGAGCTCAAGGACGGCACGCTCTCCAGCCACAGCAGGGCTTCCCGCATGTTCCAGTCGGCCCACTGGGTCAGCTTGCCGGGATCGCCCTTGACCAGCACGACCGGGTACTGGCAGAACCGGCAGCGGTAGGCGCAGGTCGGGATGTACGACCACAGGTGGATCGGGGCGGTGTCCCGCAGCTGCACGTCCAGGTCGGCCAGGAACTCGGCGGGGGAGTAGTCCGGGGTGTCGCCGGGAAACACGTGGGCCCCGAACGGATCCCGGGTCACGTACGCCAGCAGGTGGGCGTTTTCCGGCGCGCGCAAGGCTTCCAGCATCAGAACACCCCGCCGTTGCCGAAGTGGTTGTGCGCCTCGCCGGATTCCCGGTCCTCGCAGTAGTAGCGCACGAACTCGCGGAACCGGTCCGGCGGCACCTCGGAGAAGCAGGCCGGCAGCGGTGGCGGGTAGCCGATGTCCTCGCCGACGGTGGCCCGCAGCCGGGCGAAGATCTCGTCGGCGAACTCGAAGTACAGCCGGTACGACGGCGTCTTGTAGACGTGGATCGGGGTGAAGTCGACGACCCGCATCTCGTCGGCGATCTCCTCGATCCGGGCCCGCAACCGCTGGGCCAGGTCAACGCCGAAGAACTCGATCACGTCGGCCGAGTCCAGAAGGGACGGTGTCAGCAGCAGCGGCAGGATGGTGTTCTTGGGCGTGAAGTCCTTGATGGAGAACTCCCACGCCTGCTGGGCCTGTGCCTCGGTCAGGTCGACGTCACGGGTGCTTGGCCGCTCGGGGCGGATGTCCCGCATCACGATGATGCCGTCGTTGCCGTAGGCCCGCCCGGTGATCACCTCCTCGATGGCGTGGTCCACCCGGCGCGGGTTGATCTCCACCCGCGAGGTCGGCGCGTACACGATGTCCTCGCCGGAACCCCGCACCCGGATGCCGAAGTCCCAGTCGTCGGACAGGTGGTTGACGAACCGGCCGTCGTGGAGCTGGTAGAAGATCTCGATGCCGCCGACCTTCTCGTAGACGTCCCGGTCGACGGCGAAGCCCTTGCCGTCGGGGAAGCCGCCGAACAGGGCGAACGTCACGGCCCGGCAGCGCAGGGTGCGCTGGATGGCATCCCACAGCCGCGGTCTGGCCGTGAAGTGCGCGGGGTTGTAGTAGTAGTCGCAGACGCCGATGGCCGCCTTGTCGGCCTCCATGGTGCGGAAGAGCTCCGGCAGCCAGCGCGAGTCGACGCGGCAGTCGGCGTCGGCCGACACCAGGTAGTAGCGGGTGCCGGCGGCCCGGCCGAGTCGTCGAGCCGCGAAGTCCATGCCGGTCTTGCGGGCGCAGGCCACGCCCTGCTCCGGCTCGTCGAGCAGGTGGATCGTCAGCTCGGGGTGCGCGGCGGCGAAGGCCTTGGCCACGGCGACCGTGTCGTCGGTGGAGTTGTTGTCCACCAACACGATGTCGTACAGGTCGTGATCCAGTTCCTGGGCGTGCAGGCTGGCCAGCACGGCCGGCAGGTTGGCCGCCTCGTTGAACACCGGCAGCACCACGGACAGCCGGGTCCGGGTGGCCAGCATCTCGTCCACGAGCTGCTCGGTCCGGTCCCGGTCGAAGTGCTGCCGGCCGATCCGGTGGTTGTGTTCCGCCATGCGCGCACGTTTCCCTTCGTCCAGCAGCAGTTCGCGAACGGAGTCCACAAAGGACTCGTCGGGCAGGTCGGCGGTCAGGATCGGGGCCTGGAAGCCGAGATGGCCGTACACCGTGTGGTACAGGGCGTAGTCGCTGGTCAGGTAGGGCACCCCGGAGGCGATGGCCTCGCCGATCGGGTTGCCGTAGCTCTCGTAGTCGTACGAGGTGAGGAACGAGGCCAGGGTGGCCTCGGCCAGCAGGTCCCGGATCGAGTAGGCCCGCCCGGTCCGCACCTCGCGCGGGGCCAGCCGGCCGCCGAACACCACCCGCTCGGTGACCCCGAGATCGGCGGCAAGCCGTTGCAGGCGAACGAATTCGACCGGGTCCTCGGCCGGATCGCCGGCCACGAACAGCTGCACGCCCGGCAGCCGCGCGATCAGGTGCAGGTCCCGGTCGATGCGCTTCTGCGGGATCACCCTGGTGCAGCGGGCGATCAGCGGCGCCCCGTCGGGAACGCCGAAATGAGCCCGGAATCCGGGCAGCGGCCGGGTCGGGGCGTGATCGAAGGTGTTGGGCAGCACGGCGATGTCGTGCAGGTCAATCGCCCAGGAGAGCGTTTTCCGCTTGGCCTCGTCGTGCAGCGCGACGTACTGGATGTGCGGCGAGTCGACGGGGCGCACGGCATGCGGATACGGCTCACGACCGTACTTTCCGCTGCCCGGCTCGCTCTGCCACATCAGGTCGTGGTCCCGCCACAACACGAACCGGCCCAGACCGGCCGCCCGCCCGTACCGCGCGATGGCCTGGTACAACGCCTTGGTGTAGATGATGTTCTCCGGCAGCGTGCCGTTCTCCACCACCACGAACGTCACACCGGCCCGCCGCCACGCCGCCACGATCCGGTCGGCCACAACGGAAGCCAGCGCCTCCACCCGGGGCAGTAGCGCCGGACGGCCCGCGCCGACCACCTCGCGCAGCACCTCGGCGACGAATTCCCCGTGGTAGCCCTCGATTCCCGCCAGCGAGGGACGGTCGAGCCGCACCCAGTCGGGCAGCGCCGAGTGCTCCTGCCGGTACGGCCGGAAGAAGGCGTTCTTGTCGGCCTTGATGTCGTAGCCCAGATCGAGGTGCACCCGGTGGCCGCGGTCGCGGAACACCGATGCCGTCTTCACGAACTCGACCACGAGTCCGGAGATCGGGGTCGCGTCGAACGAGATTCCCCACAGCACCGACATGCACTGCACGCTAACCCGGTGCCGGGCCGGAAAGCCCGGTCGACCGGGGAGGTCTGCCCGGACTTGCCTCACGCGCTGCGAGCCGACGTGGCCAGGACTACCATATGCCGCGCGAGATGATCAACACGCCGATCCGCTTGGCGGTCAGGCCATCGGCCGGCGCCGGCTGAGCGGCGCTCGCCGCGGGAGCCCACCCGGCCGGTAACACAGGCGGGAAACCTCCGATCGGTGGGTCGGCGAGCGGGAATCGCCCCTGGTGGGTGAGAGTATGCGGCGTGACTACGTGGTACCGGCTGATGCGTCCTCGGGGCATGCACGAGGTGCACCGGGTGTCGACCCCACTGGAACTGTTCTTCGACCTCTGTTTCGTGGTCGCCGTCTCGCAGGCGGCGGCGCAGCTGCACCACGCGCTGGGCAGCGAGCACCCCGGCAACGGGGTGCTGCACTACGTGATGATCTTCTTCGGCATCTGGTGGGCGTGGATGAACTTCACCTGGTTCGCCACCGCCTACGACACCGACGACGGCGTCTACCGGACGACCACGCTGGTGCAGATCACCGGCGTGCTGATCATGGCGGCCGGCGTGCCGCGGGCGTTCGATGACGACTTCCGGATCGTGATCGCCGGTTACGTGGTGATGCGGCTGGCCATGGTCAGCCAGTGGCTGCGCGCCGCCAAGGCCGATCCCGACCGCCGCCGGACCGCACTGCGCTACGCCGGCGGCATCTTCGTCGCCCAGGTGCTGTGGGTGTGCCTGCCATTGCTGCCGATGTGGGCGTTCGGGGTGTTCGTCCTGCTGGAGCTGGCCGTGCCGATCTTCGCCGAGCACACCGAGCCGACGACCTGGCACCCGCACCACATCACCGAGCGGTACAGCCTGTTCACGTTGATCGTGCTGGGCGAGTCGGTGCTGGCGGCGACCACGGCCACCCAGGCGGCGCTGGACTCCGGCACCGGCGTCGGCGACCTGGCCACGCTGGCCGCGAGCGGGCTGCTGATCGTGTTCGGCATGTGGTGGCTGTACTTCGACCGGCCGACGCACTATCTGCTGACGTCGCTGCGCACCTCGATCATCTGGGGCTACAGCCACTACCTGGTCTTCGCCTCGGCGGCGGCGGTCGGCGCGGGCCTGGAGGAGGCGGTGCAGGCCCACGACCACATCGGCTGGGCCGTTGCCGTGCCGGTGGCCGTCTACGTGCTCAGCGCGTGGGCGTTGCAAGTGCGGCCGCGCAGGGAACACACGCTGAACGCTGTGCACCTGCTGGCGGCGGTGTTGGTCCTGCTCACGCCGCTGACGCCGTGGGCGGTGCCGGCCACGGCGGCGGTCGTCGTGCTGCTGGTGGTGTTCAGCCTGCTGCTGGGCCGGCCGTCGAGTCTCGAACAACCAGCTCTGTCGGAACCGTGACCACGGCCTGCCCGTCGGCCGAGCCGAAAGCCAGTTCGACGGCCTTGCGGCCGATCTCCTCCAGCGGCACGTGCACGGTGGTGAGGTTGGGCCACACGTCGACGGCGGTGGGCAGGTTGTCGTAGCCGGCGACCGAGACGTCGTCGGGGATGCGGTAGCCGGCGGTCCGCAGCGCGCTGACGGCTCCCGCGGCGACGAGGTCGTTGGCCGCCAGCACGGCGGTGAAGTCGCGGCCGGCGGCGAGCAGGTTCTCCACCGCCTCGCGGCCGGCCTGGCGGCTGAAGTCGCCGTGCACGACCAGGTTCTCGTCGACGGCAAGGCCGGCTTCGGCCAGCGCGGCCCGGAAACCGGCCAGCCGGGCGGTGGTGGTGCTGCGGCCGTCGGGACCGGTGACGTAGGCGATGCGGCGGTGGCCCAGCTCGACGAGGTGCCGGGTGATGGCCGTCGAGCCGGCCTCGTTGTCGATCGTCACGACGTCGCCGGGCGCGTCGTCGGCGGGGGCGGGGCGGCCGCACAGCACGAGCCGCGTGCCGCTGCTGCGCAGGCCCTTGGCCCGTGCGGTCGCGGCGGCCCGGTACTCCTCGTCCTCCGGCGCCGCGCCGACCAGGATCACCGCGTCGGCCCGGTGCCCGCGCAGCAGGTCGAGGAAGGCGAACTCCTGCTCGGGGTCGCCCTCGGAGTTGCAGATCACCGACAGCCGGCTGGTCTCGGCGGCCGCGCCCTGGATGCCCCGGGCGATGCCGGCGAAGAACGGGTCGGACGCGTCGTTGAGGATGACGCCGACGATGCCGCTGGTGGCGTGCAGCAGGGCCCGGGCGTGCGCGTTGACCACGTAGTCCAGCTCGCGCACGGCCTGCTCGACCCGCTGCCGCGTGCTCTCCGCGACCGGGTAGTTGCCGTTGAGCACACGGGACACCGTGGCCGGCGACACGCCGGCGCGGGCGGCCACTTCGACCAGCGTGACGGGCATGCGGAACCCCCGGATTCGTCCCGTTCAGACCAGGTGATCACGGTAGCGCCGAACGACCTCGGCAAGCACCTCGGCCCCGTTGCGTTTCCTCAGGTCGGCGTTGAATATCTCCACCTCGACGGGGCCTCGGTAGCCACCAACGTCGACTTGGTGGCGGAGCTCCCGCAGCGGGATGTGGCCGTCGCCGAGCTGGCCCCGGCCGAGCAGCACGCCTTCGGGCAGCGGGGTGATCCAGTCCGCGACCTGGAACAGCGCGATCCGGCCGGCCGCGCCGAGTTCGTCGATCCGGTCGTCGAGATCGGGCTCCCACCAGCAGTGATAGGTGTCGACGACCACGCCGACCTGCTCCGCCGGGAACGGTTGGGCCAGGTCGAGGGCCTGTTTCAGGGTCGAGACCACGCAGCGGTCGGAGCAGAACATCGGGTGCAGCGGCTCGATGGCCAGCGTGACGCGGCGTTCGCCGGCGTACGGCGCGAGCTCGGCGATCGCGTCGGCCACCCGGTCGCGGGCGCCCTTGAGGTCCCGGTCGTCCAGTCCGCCGGAGACCAGGACCAGTACTGCACTGTTCAGTTCAGCTGCCTCGTCGATGGCCCGGCGGTTGTCGTCCAGGGCCTGCTTGCGGGCGGCCGGCTCCTTGGCCGTGTAGAAACCGCCGCGGCACAGGCTGGTGACCGTGAGCCCGGCGTTCCGGATCAGCCGCGCGGCCTTGGCCAGCCCGTATGCCTCGACCGGCTCCCGCCACGGCGCGATGCCCGGCACGCCGGCGTCGACACAGCCGGCGACCAGCTCTTCGAGCGACCACTGCTTGATCGTCTCGCTGTTGACGCTGAGCCGCTGGAGATCGTTCACAGCAGCGCCGCCCGGCTCGCGGCCAACTCCGGATCGGGGAACAGGTCCAGCTCGGCCGCGAGCTCGTAGCAGCGCAGCAGGTGCTCGCGGGACCGTGCGGTCTCGAGGCCGCCGATCATGCTGAAGTGCTCCTGGTGGCCGCTGAGCCAGGCGAGGAACACCACGCCCGTCTTGTAGAACCGGGTCGGCGGCTCGAAGACGTGTCGGGCCAACGCCACCGTTGGCTCCAATGTGGACAGGAAGCCCGCGGTGTCACCGTCGTCCAGCCGGGCCAGCGCCCGCTCGGCCACGACGGCCAGCGGGTCGAAGATGCCCAGCAGGGCGTCGCTGTGGCCGTGCTCGTCGCCGGCGATCAGTCGCGGGTAGTTGAAGTCGTCGCCCGTGTAGCAGCGCACGCCCTTGGGCAGCCGGCGGCGCAGCTGGATCTCGCGTTCCGCGTCCAGCAGCGAGATCTTCACGCCGTCGACGTGCTCGGCGTTGGCCTCGATCACCGCCAGGAACGTCTCGGTCGCCCGGTCGAGATCCTCGCTGCCCCAGTACCCGGTCAGCGCCGGATCGAACATCGGGCCCAGCCAGTGCAGGATCGCCTTGTCCGACAACTGACCCAGCAGCCGGCCGTACACCTCGTGATAGTCGTCGGCATCGCGGGCGATCGCCGCCAGCTGCCGGCTGGCCATCAGGATCGGTTGCGCCCCAGCGCTTTCCACCACCGACAGCTGCTCGGTGTAGGCCGCGATCACCTCGTCAAGGCTGGTCGGCGTCCCGGCCAGCTGATCGGTGCCGGCGCCGCAGGCGATCAGGCCGCCATCGGCCTCGGCGGCGCTGCGCTTGATCAGCTCGGCCGCCGTCGGCCAGTCCAGGCCCATGCCCCGCTGCGCGGTGTCCATCGCCTCGGCGACGCCAAGACCCGACTGCCAGAGATGACGCCGGAACGCCATCGTGGCGTCCCAGTCCAGCCGCGTGACGTCATCCGGATCGGCGACGACGTGTGCGGCGGCGAAGACGACCCGGCTGCTCACTGTCCCACCTCGCTAGCGCTCGGCGGGAGCCCTGTGGTGCCTATTGGTGACCTCGCAAGCTCGGTCACTGTCCCACCTCGCTAGCGCTCGGCGGGAGCCCTGTGGTGCCCATTGGTGACCTCGCAAGCTCGGTCACAGCGTCAGCTCCGGGACGTCGATACGACGGCCCTCGGCCGCCGATTTCAGGCCCAGTTCGGCCAGTTGCACGCCGCGCGCGCCGGCCAGCAGGTCCCAGTGCCACGGCTCGTCGAGCACCACGTGGCGGAGGAACAGCTCCCACTGCTCCTTGAAGCCGTTGTCGAACTCCGTGTTGTCCGGCACTTCCTGCCACTGCGCGCGGAAGTCCACCGGGGACGGCAGATCGGGGTTCCACACCGCTTTCGGGGTGATGGAACGGTGTTGCACACGGCAGTGCCGCAGCCCGGCGACGGCGCTGCCCTCGGTTCCGTCCACATGGAACTCGACGAGCTCGTCGCGGTTCACCCTGGTCGCCCAGGACGAGTTGATCTGGGCCACGATTCCGTTGTCCAGCTGGAAGATCCCGTACGCCGCGTCGTCGGCGGTGGCCGGGTAGGGCAGGCCGCGCTCGTCCACCCGCTCGGGGATGTGGGTCGCGGTAAGCGCTTGCACGCTGCGGACCGGGCCGAAGATGTCACGTAAGACGTACTGCCAGTGGCAGAACATGTCCAGCACGATGCCGCCGCCCTGCTCGGCCCGGTAGTTCCAGGACGGGCGCTGCGCCGGCTGCCAGTCGCCCTCGAACACCCAGTAGCCGAACTCGCCGCGCACCGACAGCACCCGGCCGAAGAAGCCGCTGTCGACCAGCCGCTTGAGCTTGCGCAGCCCCGGCAGGAACAGTTTGTCTTGCACCACACCGGTTTTCACGCCGGCCGCGGCGGCTTTCCTGGCCAGGTCCAGCGCGTCGTCCAGGGACTCGGCCGTCGGCTTCTCGCAGTAGATGTGCTTGCCGGCGTCGATGGCCGCCAGCACGCCGTCCTTGCGGGCCGAGGTGACCTGGGCGTCGAAGTAGATCTCCACGTCCGGCTCGGCCAGCGCCTTGGCCACGTCGGTCGTCCAGCGCTCGAGGCCGTGCCTCTCGGCGAGGGCCCGGATCCGGTCCTCGTTGCGGCCGATGAGCACCGGCTCCGGCCAGATCACGGTGCCGTCGGCCGTGGTCAGGCCGCCCTGGTCGCGGATGGCCAGCACGGAGCGGAGCAGATGCTGGTTGTAGCCCATCCGCCCGGTAACCCCGTTCATGGCCACCCCGACGGTCCTCCGCGCCACGCGCCACCTCCCGCATAGAAAAGCCTTTCTACGGGGAGGCTAGGAGCAAGGTTCGGGGGTGTCAACCAGGACCACCCGCATGCGGAGGCCGTTGACCGGCGGCTGCCGGAAACTGGACAGCGTCCTCGGGAAAGGCAGCTCAGCCGGCGGTCTTCTCCTCGACCGGGCCCAGCACGCGGGTGGCGAAGTCGCGCTGGGCGACGAGAACGCGCTCGGCCAGGGCGAAGTTGGCCTCGACGAGGTCGGCCGGCTGGGGCAGGGTGGCGCCGAAGGCGGTGACGGTCTTGGCGATGTCGGCCACGAACGGCACCTTGCTCACGTCGACCAGCGAGGTCAGGCGGGTGACGGCGTCGCCGGTGCGCTTGACGGCGGCGACGTACTGGTCGCCGAACTGCTGGGTCATCTCGCGGTACGTGGTCATGGCAGTCTTCTCCTCAAGAACGGGGGCGTGAAAAGGGCAGGGCTGTGCCGTGAAAGGGACAGCTGAGAGATCAGCTGTCGCCGACCATGGCCTGGTAGGTCTGGGCGAGCGCGGATTTCTGAGCGGGGCTCAGTCGCTCGTCGGCGGCGATGGCGGCCAGCACGCTCGGCGCGGACGCGGCCTCGCCGCCGTCCTGGTCGAGCCAGCCGAGCCGGCGGAACAGGTCGTCGGCGGAGATGCCGAGACCTTCGGCGATCGACTTGAGCACCTCGGCCGACGGGCGGTACAGCCCTCGTTCGACCTGGCTCAGATAGGAGTCGGACACGTTGGTGACCCGGGCGAGGTGACGCAGCGAGAGTCGTGCGACCTCCCGCTGCGCCCGGATGTACTTGCCGAGGTCGGAGAGGGCCTCACTGTGCTGGTCCGCCATCTCCGACCTCCTTCGCTGATGACACAAGGAGACCACGCGGGTGCGTGGTGCGTCAAGCACCTGCGAAGTGACCCACGCGACTTACCGCGCGGCGGCCGCCTTGAGCAGCAGGTTGAGCTCGTCGACCAGGTAGGTGGCCAGGTTCTCGATGTCCGGCACCAGCTCCCGGCAGGCCACCAGCCCGAAGTGCAGCTCGCCGAGATAGCCGACCAGCGTGATGTTCAGGCCCTGCCCGTCCAGGATCACCGACATCGGGTACTGGGCCAGCAGCCGTGCCCCGGCCAGGTACACCGGCACGTTCGGCCCGGGCACGTTGGAGATGCAGATGTTGAACGGCGGCAACCGGTGCATCATGCCGGTGGCGAAGGCGACCCGGGCCACCCGCGCGGTCAGCGCAGGCGGCGCGAAGTCGGAGATGTCGTCGACCAGCCCCTGCGGGATGGTGGCCTGCTGCGACTTGGCGACCTTCGTGGCCTCGTGCACCACGGACAGCCGCTGCTCGGGATCGTCCAGATTGGTCGGCAGCACGGCCAACATCGCCGACACCCGGTTGCCCATCTTGCCCTTGGCCGCCTCGTCGCGGACCGACACCGGGATCATCGCGTTCAACGGACTCGCCGGCAGCGCGTCGTGATCGGTGAGCCACTTGCGCAGCGCGCCGGCGCACATGCCCATCACCACGTCGTTGACCGAGGTGCCGAAGGCGTTCTTGACCGTCTTCACGTCGGCGAGGCTGACGCTGCGGAACGCCACCCGGCGGTGCGGGGTGATCTTCTTGTTGAACGGGGTGCTCGGCGCCAGGCCCAGCGTGGTCGGGATGACGCTGCCGTCGCCGCGGTTGAGGCCGAGCATCTCGCCGACCAGCGGGCTGACCAGCGGCGCCAGCGTCGGCACCTTGCGCACGAACTCGCCGGCCAGCTGCACGGTCTGCACCGGCCGCCAGGCCAGCCGGGCCGCCGCCCGGGCCATCAGGGTCACCGGGTTCGGCGGCTTGGCCGGCACGAACTCCTTGGCCGGCGGCAGTTTCCGCCCCTCCGGCTTCAGGTCCAGCAGCACGGTCAGCAGCTCGGCGCCGGACACGCCGTCGATGGCCGCGTGGTGCACCTTGGTGTAGACGGCCACCAGCCCGTCGGCCAGGCCGGTGATCAGGTACGTCTCCCACAGCGGCCGCCGCCGGTCCAGCGGGCGGGCGTGCAGCCGGGCCAGCTGTTCGGTCAGCTGGGCCATCGAGCCCGGGCTGGGCAGCCCCACCTCGCGGATGTGGTACTCGATGTCGAACTCGGCGTCGTCCACCCAGTACGGCTGGTCCAGGCCCAGCGGCACCTCGAGCAGCTTGCGGCGCATCACCGGCACGAGCGGCAGCCGCTGTCCCAGCACCTCGGTGAGCAGCGCCAGGTCGAGCGGCCGTGGCGCCTCGCTCGGATCGAGGATGCAGACACCGCCGACGTGGCCGGTGGAGTTGGTCGTCTCCAACGCGAGGAACGCGGCGTCCAGTCCGGTGAGTTGCTGCATGGCACCCTTCACTTTCCGGCGATGGTGGTAGTGCGGGCGAGCCACGTCGTCACGGCGTCGATCACCGCGGCCGGCGTCTCCAGTTGGGGTGTGTGGCCGACACCGGCCATGAACACGGTGTCCCACTTCGGATTGGCGGCCGCGACCCGGCGGGCCGCCGCGATCGGCACCAGCCGGTCGGCGTCGCCGCTGATCAGCAGGACCGGTTTTGTGAGGCCGGCCATGATGTCCCGGTAGCGGTCGGGTCGGGCCAGGAACCGCATCAGCGAGCGGGTGGCGCCGAGGAACGACTCCTCCTTGCCGCGGATCTGCCGGCGTTGCTCGACGAGCGCGATCGACGCCTCTTCCAGCTTCGGGTCGACACGGCGGGGATCGGCGAACACCAGGCCGTGCATGCGACGAACCTGTTGCCGTGCCGGCAATCGTGACTGCGCGAGGCGCATGTACAGCTCGCCGAGACCGGGCAGCAGATAGGTGGCGAACATGCCCGCCACGCGTAGGTCCGGGCGGGTGGAGACCGGCGGCAGCGCCGGGTCGACCAACACCAATCCCGCCACCGACGACGGGTTGTTGTGCGTCTGCAGCACGGAGATCACGCCGCCCATCGAGTTGCCGACGAGCACCGCCGGCCCGCCGACGACCTCCTGGATGAACGCGTCGAGCAGGCGCACGTTGGACCGGATCGTGGTGCTTCGCGGCGATCCTGGCGTCAGCCCGAAGCCGCGCAGGTCCAGCGCCACCGCGCGGCGGCCGTCAGCCAGCGCCGAGCCGATCAGCGCCCAGTTCAGGTGCGAGCCGCCCAGCCCATGCACGAACACGATCGGCGGCCCGTCACCCTCGCCGCCGAAGTCGATCCAGTGCACGGGGCCGTCGATGTCGGTGATCCAACCCTTGGCGCCCCACGGCTCGGCGAACGTCCACGGCGCCGGCCGGGTCATCGGGCTGCCGGGTAGAACGCGCGGGCCCAGCCGGCCGGCCGGAACGGCTGCCACTGGCCGCGCGTCTGGGCCAGCCGGTCGGCGACCGCCCACAGCGTGGCCGGATCGACACCGAAGCCCAGGTGAGCGCAGGTGACCTCGATGTTCTCCCGGTCCGCCGCCGGCTCCTGCATGCAGGCCCGCCAGTGCACGATGCCGTCCGATTTGGAGTAGATCGCCGTGGAGGGCACGGGAATCGGCCGGCTCAGCGTGTCGCGGCCGGGCACCCGATCCGGATGCGCGTGCCGGCGGGAACGACGGCGGAAGGCGGGCTCGGCCCGGCTCTGCCGCGGATCGACCAACGCGAACGGGCTGCCCAACGTGATCACCTGACGGACCAGGTGCGGATGGTCGCGGGCCAGCTCGCGGGCGTAGATGCCGCCAAGGCTCCAGCCGACCAGCGAGACCGGGCCGCCGGTCGCCGCGGCCATGTCCTGCAACAGCACCGGCATGCCGTCCAGGACCGCGTCGGTCGGCCCGATGTTGCGGCCGAGACCCCAGCCGCGCGTGGCGTACCCCAGTGAGGCGAGGTACGCCCGCAGCGCCTGGTTGCTCATGTCGTCCGCCATCAGCCCCGGCAGCAGCAGCACGCCGTGCCCGTCGCCGCGCGGTGCCCGGGACAGCAGCGGGACGGCGAACGGCAGCGTGCCGAACGTCATCGCGCCGCGGACCGGCTCGGTCAGGAACCAGTGCAGGGACGGGCGTCGCGCCGCGTCGTCGGTGACGGACATGCTGGCCCCTCTCGTTTCGCCGGGGCGTTACTTTGCGTTAACCCCGATCGTAAGGAGAGGGTCCGGCGACAAGCAAGATCGCTAGGGGTGTTCGGGCAGAACACCCGTCATCGATCGCGCATCGTGCTCACTGCCCGTGACACTCGGGGGTCGGTCAGGAACGCGGCGAGATGGATCGGGAACGGAATCCGCCAGTTGGGGTACTCGTCCACGGTGCCGGGCAGATTGGGCTGGCGGGTCTCGCCGATCACGTCGTACGGCGAGGCCAGCGCGATCCGGCACGGGGTGCCGGCCAGCAGGGCGTGCATCGCGATGATCACGTCCTCCTCGGCGGCCGACTCGTTCTCGCCCAGCACGGTCAGCAGTTCCCGGCGTTCCTTGGCCGCCTGCGCGTACTCGGCGTCCACGTCGCCGGCCAGCACGTCGAGCTCGGCCCGGACCCGGACGTGCTCGCTGCGCAGGAATCCGGCCGCCGTCGGCAGGTCGTGGGTGCTGATGCTGGCCGCGGCGCGTTCGGGCCAGTTCCGCTGCGGCAGCATGTCCCCGTTGTCGTCGCGCTCGAACCAGAGCACCGCCGAGGAGAGCATGTTGTTGGTGTGCAAGGTTTCCGTGACCTTGTGCTGCACCGTGCCGAGGTCCTCGCCGATCACCACGGCACCGGCCCGGTGGGCCTCCAGCGCCAGGATGCCGGTCATCGCGTCGGCGTCGTAGCGGACGTACGTGCCCTTGCGGGCGTCGCCGCCGGGGATCCACCACAGCCGCCACAGGCCGGCGATGTGGTCGATGCGCAGGCCCTGCGAGTGCCGGAAAACCGCCCGCAGCAGGTCCCGGTACGGCTGGTAGCCGGCCTCGGCCAGCTTCCGCGGGTGCCACGGCGGCAGCGACCAGTTCTGGCCCTGCTGGTTGAAGGCGTCCGGCGGCGCGCCGACCGTGACGCCGGTGGCCAGCACGTCCTGTAGCGCCCAGGCGTCCGCGCCGCCCGGGTCGACGCCGACCGGCAGGTCGTGCACGATGCCGACGGCCATGTCCTCGGCCGCCAGGCGGGCCTGCTCCAGCTGCCGGTCGCACAGTTCCTGGAGCCAGGCGTGGAAGGAGATCCGGTCCGGGTCGGCCTGTTCCCGCACCGCCGGGTTGTCCGGGTGCCGAAGCTCCTCGGGCCACTCCCGGTAGTCCGCGCCGTGCACTTCGGCCAGGGCGCAGTAGACGGCGAAGTCGTCGCCCGGTCGAAGCTCGGCCGGCTTCAGCAGCTCGAGGGCCTTGATCTTGGCGTCCCAGACCCGGTCGTAGTCGATCAGGTCGGTGGTGTCGTCCGGCTTGAGCGCGTCGACCGCCGCTTTGGTGGCGTCGGACGCCACCAGGTATTCATTCGTCTCGGTCACGCGGAGGTAGACCGGGTTGGTGTGGCGACGGCTGGAGGGGGAGTTGGGGGAGGGCTGGATCGGGTGCACCGGCGCCACGGCGTGCATCGGGTTCAGCAGCACCACGCCCGCGCCGGTGTCCTTGGACCACGTGACGAAGTCCTTGAGGTCCTTGAGGTCGCCGACGCCCCAGGACTCGCGGGAGTGCATCGAGTACAGCTGGAGCATCCAGCCCCAGGTCCGCGGCGGCTCCGGCAGCCGCTCCGGCGCGATGACGAGGGTGATGTCCCGGTCTTGCACGGTCAGCGTGTGCCAGCCCAGCGGCAGGTCCCCAGGAATCTCCCCGTCGACCTCGACGATCCCCCCGTCCTCAAGCCGAATCGCGCCCCCGCCGGATGCAGGGAAGGACGCCTTACCTGCATTGGATGCAGTGAAGGCGTCCTTCCCTGCATCGGTGGGGGGCGGCAGGGGGTGGGGGTGGCCGGCGCGCAGGACGATCGTCGGCGGCAGCGCGTCCCGCCTGACCTGCGTCAACGCCGCTCGGACGGCTTCGGGTGTGTCGGCCTTGACGCCGAGCTCGGCCAGCACGGACACCACCACGTCGGCTGGCACGTCGACCCGCCGCCGCTCGCTGCCCTCGTACCAGGTGGCCACCCCGTGGGCGTCGGCCAGCTCCACCAGCTGATCATCCATGGGGACCATTCTGGCGTCAGAACAGCGAGCCCACCGCCACGGCACCGCCGACCGCCAGGATGATGCCGCCGATCGCGAAGCCCAGCGGCCTGCGCCGCCAGGCCGTGTGCCGGTCCAGCGCGTACCAGCCGGGGCCGGTGAGCAGCAGCGCGAAGGCGATCACCGCCAGCGTGATCTCCAGCTCGAAGCCGGCCCCGCCGGCGAACCCGCCGGACCACTTGGCCCGCACCGCGCTGATGCCGACGCCGAGCAGGCCGGCCGCCGCCAGCGGCGTGAACAGGCCGATCACCAGCAGCACCGACCCGGCCACCTCGGTCACGCCGGTCAGCCAGATCAGGAACTCCAGGTTGCGGCTGTAGCCGTAGCCCTGCAGCAGCGTGCCGAACGCCGCCATGCCCGGGCCGCCGAACAGGCCGAACACCTGCATCAGGCCGTGCGCCCCCATCGCGACCGCCAGCATCAGGCGCAGCAGCAGGAGCCCGAAGTCCAGGCCGCCGTTCTCGTCCGACCAGCGGGACATGTTCGTCACGTCGGACACCCTAGCGAGCCCGCCTCGACGACCGGCTCATTCGATGGTGTCCGTGAGTTGCGTGCCGTCGGCCCGGCCGGCCACGCACCAGTAGGTCCGCTGCGCCGGCACGAAGGTCGGCCCCGGCGGCGGGTTCCACGCCGTCTTGGTCGGCACCAGCACCCAGTAGCGCAGCGAGTGCTCCTTGTCCTTGACGGTGATCCGCGTGGACAGGAACTGCTTGGTGCACTGCGCGGTCGCCCGCTCGGTCAGCTGCTCGGCCGTCGGGTACGGGGCCTCGATGTCCGGCGTGATGATGCCGAAGCCGAAGGCCTGCACGCTGTGCGGCTTCGAGCAGTCGACGTAGTCGAACGCCTTCGGGGCGGGCTTGCCCTTGGTCGGCAGCCACGCGAAGCAGGAGTCGCTCTCGAACGGGACCTCCTCGGACGGGATGTCGCCGTCCGAGCCGTAGGTCATCAGCGGCTGCATCGCGGCGATGACATCCGGCGTCGAGGTCCGCGTCGTGGTGGTGGTCTCGGCGGTGGTGGTCGACCCGGTGGTCGCGCCCGGGGTCAGGATCGGCTGGTTGAGCGTGTTCATCGTGCTGACGACGGTCATGATCAACGGGACGAACGCGGCGATCATGATGATCGGCACCAGGACCAGGGCGATCCGGGTCAGCCGGCGGAACGACTGGTACCGGGCCATGGCCTGAGCCTGCTGGGCGTGGACCCGGTCGGCGTACGGATGGTTGGCGAACGGATCAGGGCCGAACGGCGTGGCGGGCGGGTCGACGAACGGGGCCGCCTTCGGCCGGGGCTGGTCGGGCTCCGGGTCGACCATCGTCGGCTTCGGGGCGCGATGGTGGGCCGTCGGGTCGGCGTCGGGATCCACCAGGGTCGGTTTCGGGTCGACCATCAGCCGGGTCGGCTTCGGACCGTTGGGCTTCAACGCCCACTCCAGCAGCGGCCGCGTCTGGTCGGCGGTCAGCCGTCGCGCCGGGTCCGGCTCCAACAGGCCCTGGATCACCGCGGCCAGCGTGCCGGTGCACCGGGCAAGCTCGGCCCGTCCGGTCATCACGGCCAGCATGGTCGCTGTGACGGTCTCGCGGCCGAACGGGTCATAGCCCTCGACCGCGCAGAACAGCGTGGCCCCCAAGGCCCACAGATCCCAGGCCGCCGACGGCTCGCCGCCCGACAGCCGTTCCGGCGACATGTACGACGGCGTGCCGATCAACGCCCCGGTGGACGTCAGCCGCGGATCCGTGAACGACTGGGCGATGCCGAAGTCCGTCAGCTTCGAGGTGCCCTTGGCCGGCACCATCACGTTGCCGGGCTTGACATCCCGGTGCACGACGCCGGCCGCGTGCGCGGCTTCCAACGCCGACAGCAGCTCGCCGCCCAGCCGGGCCACCCGCTCGGCCGCCATCGGACCGTCCCGCTCGATCAGGTCGGCCAGCGTCGGGGCGTCGACGTACTCCATCACGATGTACGTGCGGCCGTCCTCGGTGAGCAGGTCGTACACCGTCACCACGGACGGCTCGCGCAGCCTGCTGGCCGTGCGCGCCTCCCGCACCACCCGCTCCCGGTACACGGCGCGCTGCTGCTCCGGCACCTCCGGCGGCAGCATCAGCTCCTTGACCGCCGCCTCCCGGTCCAGCACCCGGTCCTCGGCCAGCCAGACCACGCCCATGCCACCGCGGCCGAGCTCGCGCGTCAACGCGTAACGACCATTGCCGATCTGTCTCATCGCGGCGCAGTGTAAGCGACCGGAAATGCCGGCCATGCCGCATTTTCCGCTCTTCTGGGCCGGACGGAGGTTCAGTCGTGGCTGCCCCTTCGGGCGGCCGCGCTGGTCAGCAGGCGCCGAATTCGGCCAGCAGGCCGGTGTACGGCTTGGGCGGGGGAGGGGCGTACTCGTGCCGGGAGCCGGTACGCAGCCCCATGGTCACCAGGGACTGCACCTGGAGCGTGGCGGCGGCGACGCCGTCGATCACCGGGAGGCCGAGCTCGGCGGTGAGGCGAGCGGCGAGGTCGGCCATGCCGGCGCAGCCCAGCACGATGGCGTCGCAGCCGTCCTGGGCGGCGGCGGTGCGGCACTCCTCGGTCACGGCCTTCTCGGCCAGGGCGACCTCCAGCACGGGAACCTCGCACGCCCGGACCCGGCGGCACAGCCGGCTCATGCCGTAGCGGTCGACCAGGTCCCAGGTCCGGCCGGCGGTCCGAGCCAGGGTGGTGACGACGGTGAAACCCCGGCCGAGGAAGGCCGCGGCGTGCATGGCGGCCTCGGCGATGCCGACCACGGGACCGTCGGCGACCTCGCGGGCGGCGTCCAGGCCGGGGTCGCCGAAACAGGCGATGACGTAGCCGTCGGCGCCGCTGATCTCGGCCAGCACGCCGGGCACGGCCAGCGCCTCGTCGTAGTGGCTCTCGATCGACGCCGGCCCCATCCGCGACGTCACGGCGGCGATCGTGGTGCCAGCGGCGGCCACGTTGACCGCCGCCTGCTCGATCACGGCGGTCATGGCCCGGCTGGTGTTGGGGTTGACGACCTTGATCAGCACTTCGGCGACACCGCCCGGTACACCAGCAGGCTCAGGCCCATGCCGATGAACCAGCTGTACTGCGCGGCGGTGGCCATGCCGGGTCCGGACGTCCACAGCACCGGCGTCATGGCGACGGCCGCCCCGACCACCGTGGCGATGATCGCCCGCGGGTTGAATCCCTTGGTGTACCAGTAGGTTCCGGTCTCGGACATGCTGAACAGCGCGGCCACGTCGAGTCGCTGCCGGCGGACCAGGTAGTAGTCGGCGATGAGCACGCCGAACAGCGGGCCGATGAACGCGCCCAGCGTCTCCAGCGTGTAGTGGATGACCTCCGGGCTGTCGTACAGGTTCCACGGCGTGATCAGCACCGAGCCGACCGCGGCGATCATGCCGCCGGCCCGCCAGCTGATCCGCTGCGGGCTCAGGTTGCTGAAGTCGAAGGCCGGCGAGATGAAGTTGGCCACGATGTTGATGCCGATGGTGGCGGTGGTGAACGTCAAGGCCCCCAACACGATCGCCGTGGTGCTGTCGATACGGGCCACGGTCTGCACGGGATCGGTGATCAGCTGCCCGAACACCGGCACGGTCAGCGAGGCCGTCACGACCACCAGCACGGAGAAGGCCAGGAAGTTCACCGGCAGCCCCAACAGGTTGCCGCGTCGGACCGCCTTGAAGGACCGGCCGTAGCGGGAGAAGTCGCCGAAGTTCAACATCGGGCCGGAGAAGTACGACACCACCAGGGCGATCGCGCCCAGCATCACCGGAATCACGTCCAGGCCCTGGTATTTCACCTCGCCGAGGCTCAGGTCGATCGCGCCCCAGCCGGCCCGGTGGATCAGGTAGGCGGTGAGGGCGATCATCACCACGTACACGGCCGGGCCGCAGAAGTCGATGAAGCGGCGGATGGTGTTCATGCCGGTCCAGAACACCGCCGCCTGCAACACCCACAGCAGCATGAACGAGCCCCAGCCCAACAGCGACAGCCCGAGGAAGCCGTGCTGCTGCACGTCCGCGAACGGCATCAGGCCGGGAAACACCTTGAGCAGCAACACGTCCAGCGCGGCCGAGGCGAGGTAGGTCTGGATCCCGTACCACGCCACCGCGATCAGGCCACGGATCACCGCCGGGATGTTGGCCCCCAGCACGCCGAACGCGCTGCGGCACACCACCGGGTACGGCACCGCGGCGGCCTGGCTCGGCTTGGCCACCAGGTTGCAGAACAGCTGCACGATGCCGATGCCGACCAGCAGCGCC